>JANYFI010000598.1 GCA_025362765.1 Ferruginibacter sp.
CTTGAGTGGTAATACACCGATAAAAAAGGCCACCAAACACTGGTACCTGCCATTGAACAGGCATGAAGAATTTTTAAGGAAATGGATTTTAGAAGACCATAAAACTGACTGGAAGGCAAACGTGCTTGGGCAGTGTAAAAGCTGGCTGGATGCAGGGTTGATGCCAAGGGCAGTGACGAGGGATTTGGATTGGGGTATAAAAGTTCCGGTCCCCCCACCCCCCAAAGGGGGGATTTTGGAGCCTGATGAATCAGATGCTCCTTTTGATTATGAAACAGCCGATCCTGTTTTGTATGGTTTGCTAAAGGAATTTGTAAAGCAATATCGAAGCCAGCCAACGGATGCTGAAATTGCTTTGTGGCAAATGTTGAGAGGTAAAAAATTGGAGGGTTACAAGTTTAGAAGGGAGCACATTATTGGTGAGTATATTGCGGATTTTGTGTGCCTGCCGAAAAAATTAATTATTGAGGTGGACGGCCTGATTCACCAGTTGCCGGAAAACAAAGCAAGTGATGCCGTAAGAACCGCTTGGTTAAAGAGCAAAGGCTTTGAGGTAATAAGATTCACAAATGAGGAAGTGTTACAAAATACCGACAACACAGTAAAATCAATAGCCAATAAATTAAATACGCTTCCAGATGAAGTGAAATCTTCCCAAAATCCCTCCTTGGGGGGGGGCGGAAAGGTCCTCTATGTTTGGTTTGATGCACCCATCGGTTATATCAGTGCCACCAAACAGTGGGCTATCGATAATGATAAAGACTGGAAGCCTTACTGGTATAATGAAGATACCAAACTGGTACATTTTATAGGCAAAGACAATATTGTTTTTCATGCCATTATATTCCCGGTGATGTTGAAGCTACACGGCAATATTTTGCCAGACAATGTACCCAGCAACGAGTTTATGAACCTGGAAGGGGATAAGATGAGTACCAGCAGGGGCTGGAGCATTGAGATGGATGATTACATCAATGACTTTGTAAAAAAAGAAAATGGTGGCGACCAGATGGTAGACGCATTGCGGTATTACCTGACCGCCATTGCACCGGAAACCAAGGATAGTGAATTTACCTGGAAGGGTTTCCAGGATGCGGTAAAAGGCGAACTGGTTGATGTATTCGGGAATTTTGTAAACAGGGCTTTTGTGCTGATGCATAAATTGTGCAACGGCAAGGTGCCACCGTTGCATCCTGCCATTATTGATGATACGGATAAAGCCATGATGGCTGACATACTCAATGCGAAAAATACCATCGCCGGGTTAATTGAAAGCTATAAATTCAGGGATGCACAATATGAAGTAATCGACCTGGCGAGAAAAGGCAATAAATACATGCAGGAAAAACAGCCGTGGATAGTGGCGAAAAGCCTGGAAGCAAATGCGGAAGCACAACAGTCGATTGACAACTGCCTCCATATTTGTTTGCAATTAACTGCTAACCTGGCTGTATACATACATCCTTTTTTGCCCCATGCGGCCAAAAAAATGTGTTACATGATGAAGGTAGTGGATAAGATGCTGGACTGGGAAAATGCAGGCAAACCCAACTTATTAAGTGTGGGCTACTCTTTAAGGGAGCCACAATTATTATTCAGAAAAATAGAAGATACCGAAGTAGCTGCGCAGGTAGAAAAATTGAAGATTAAAAGCGAAAAAATAAAAATGGAAAAAGAAACTAAAGAAACGTCTGAAAAAATTGAAGCTGCTGAAACAGTTGCTTCAATCGAAATGGCAGAAGTGAAAAAGCCTGAAATTGGATTTGAAGATTTCGCAAAAATTGACTTAAAAGTAGGAACCATCGTTGCTGCTGAGAAGGTAGCAAAGGCAGATAAATTGTTAAAGCTGGAAGTAGACTTGGGTGTTGAAGTGAGGACAATTGTAAGTGGGATAGCCATGCATTTTGATCCTGCTGCAATTGTTGGTAAACAAGTTACGGTAGTTACCAATCTTGCCCCAAGAAAAATGAGGGGAATTGAAAGCAACGGCATGATTTTAATGGCGGAAGATGCAGATGGTAGATTGAAATTTGTGAATCCGGATGAAGCCGTTAAAAACGGTAGTGGCGTGAGTTAGTAATTAATATTTTTTTGTCGCCATAGGTATTTCAATTTTACATTGTTGTGTTATTTTAATTCCGCAGGGCGGAACTCACTTGTTCTTTTTAAGCTTACGGCAACGCCTTCAAATCCGGCGGGTGTTGTTGGTTTGGTATGCGTTTGCAATCTTACCTTCGGTACCGACCACAATCGCACCCTCAGTCCGTACCCAAGTTGAATCGAATATAGCGGTCGGAACTGAAGGTCAGACCGCCGTAAGAATGACAACCATCCAAAGAAGCATGTTTATGCAAATAACAATAGGTAAAACCAAATATTTCTTTATAACTTTTTCTATTGTTTATTACGATAATGAGTATAGGCAGTTTGCAAAAATGCTTTCATTTGTAACACCATGCTGTCAACCTTATTCGTATACACCGCATTGTGCAGCAAATTATTTTTTTTCTGCTTGTCTTTTAAATAATCGAAAAAATACAATGGTTTGCCTTCAACAGCGTTAAAGCCTAGCACATATTCATCATTAATGGCTTCATAAACGGCACTGTTCATACGGGCGAAAACTGTTCTGTTTCTTTGCAGCGCAGTATCCGCTAAATTATTTCCGTAACTGATAATACTATCTTCTTTACCTGCAAAATGCAGGACGGTATTCAACACATCCAGTTGACTAACCGGGCTGTTTATCTTAATTTTTTTTTCGGTTGAAGGGTCATAAATAAATATGGGAATTCTGAACCCGCCGGTTTCATCAATGCGGAAATTCTGTATATCCGGATCGGCCCAGTGATCCGCACAAAAAATAAACACCGTGTTGTTGTACCAATCTTTTGTAGCGGCATCTTTAAAAAACGTCTGCAGGCAATCATTGTAATATTGCATGGTCTTCATTGGCGGCGTAGTATTCTGCAATGGATATTTGTCAACAAAAGATTTTGGCAAATCATTGGGGTAATGAGTGGAAATATTGTATTGCACGGCAAAAAATGGTTGTTGCATAGTTGCCAGTTTATGTTGCAAAAACGATAGCACATATTCATCGTGCAATCCCATACTATGTTTCTCCATCTGCTGGTAACCGGGAATGTCTGTCATGCAATAATAGTGTTGAATACCGAGCCATTTGCAACATTGGGCAAATCCCATGTCATCGTAATTATCCCCGATAAAAAAAGAGGAACCGTAGCCGTTGCCGGCCAATGTTTTTCCAATGTTTGTACGGTTGATGGAAGTATAAC
Organism: Ferruginibacter sp.; assembly: GCA_025362765.1. GTDB lineage: Bacteria > Bacteroidota > Bacteroidia > Chitinophagales > Chitinophagaceae > Ferruginibacter. The sequence goes on from JANYFI010000598.1 coordinate 3,300, forward strand.
CGGAATGGTACAAAGGAATATCGGTTAAAGTTGGAAGGCCGGCAAGTATAGCCGTGATTCCTTTGTTGGAATTATAGGAATAACTGTAAGCATTGTTGAAAAAAGTACTTTTATTTACCAGGCTGTCAACAAAAGGCATAGCTACTTTATACCTGCTGCCGCTGTCAAAAAAATCATAGGGCACACTTTCCATGATAAACAACACAATGTTTTTTTTAGCGCCGCTAACCGGGTTGTTTTTTTTTTGAATAGAAAATAACGTCTCCATTTGCCGCGTAGTCATATAATTGGCAACAGGTAGAGCCGACTCGTTTTTTCGGTACAAAGAATATAAAAAAGTATGAAAGGAATTTTGCGCCAGTGGCAATTGCACGGCTTCCACCTGGGTTAACGGGTAAGTGGGTACAAACTTTTTGGTACCAGTAAAAACAAACAAAACTGTAAAAATAATCAGCGTAGTAATCAATGGAATAAAACGATCACCGGCTAACCGTTGTGCTGTAATTTTATAAAGGCTGCCATAAACAAGCCACGCTATACCACCTGAAGAAATCGCTATTGTCAATGCAAGCAGCATGGGCTTGTAGCTTGCATGTAGAAAAGGATTGCGCAACACATACAACAGATCAGCATCGGCCCTTTGCAGGTGAAAGCGGTAATAAAAAATATCTGCCACATTCAATACAATCAGCAGGGTTATTGCTACGCTAAACACTATCAACACCGGAACTTTAATCCATTTTTTTCTAAGCAGTGTGTCGGCTAATAAAAGCAACAATAAAAAAGGAAGGTAAATTAGTACAATGCAAAACGTATCATACAGCAACGACCATTTTATCAACTGAAGTGTATTATTGATACCACTAACTGACCAGCCGTTGGCCACGCGGTAATTATAAAAAAAGAAAACACATTTTAAAGCGCTTAGTAAAATAAGTAGCTTTGAAAAAAACAACCAGGCGGTTTTTTCAGAAATGTTTTTTACAGTAAACAATCAGCGTTCTGTTAAATGAAAAAAAATAGCTTTATACTCAACAAATATACACTGTCGCTGCTCATATTACTGTTATGCCTTGGTGTTGATATTATTTTGCATAAGGGGATGAGCCGCGTGATGCTTCCGAAATCATTTACTATCAACCGCAGCCCGCAAATAATTGCACGCTGTGATAATCCGCTGATTATATCTCATAAAAGATGGAAGAAAGCAGTGAACACGGCACAAAAAATGGAACTGGTGGACGCAGATGCCGCAGGCTTGGAAATGGATGTATATTTTGATACGGTGAAAAATGTATTACAAACATATCATGATTCCTCTGAGCTAAAACGTCCTTTTGTGGAAGATGTTTTAAACGTGTACCAGGCCCGCAGGTTAACCGCATCTATTTGGCTGGATTTTAAAAATCTTACTCCGGCAAACGAAAAAAAATCACTGGCGTATATATCATTATTGAGGCAGAGATACCAGCTTCAACACAAATTAATTATTGAATCTCACGTGCCGCAGAGTTTGTCGGCTTTTTGCGACAGCGGTTTCTTCACCAGTTATTATACACCCTTTTTTAATCCCTACCAGCTTACAGAAAAAGAAATTTCCCAGGCGATTGACACCATTGCAGTCAACCTGAAAAAGTATCCGGCCAGCGCTTTGTCCGGCTATTATTTTCAATATCCACTGCTTAAAAAATTCTTTCCCAATTACCCTATTTTGATCTGGGCTGAAACTGACCGGTTTAGTTTTGTGAGTACTGTTTTCAATCACTCCATTGCCAATGATCCAGACGTGAAGATTGTGCTGTATCCCTGAACTAAGAGCTTTTATTTTTCTCATAATTTTAAATTGTTACCTTCGAAGTATAAATAGTTGTTTAACTAACTAATTGGTACATTACGAATAGTAAAAGGGAAGTTTTGCAGGATTTATTTGCTTGTAAAAGGTCGAATGTCTTCCTGGGGTTTTTCAATTGCTGATCGGACTAAAAAAAACATATGAAAAGAATTATCAAAAAAGTAGCGGTTTTAGGTAGTGGTGTAATGGGAAGTCGCATTGCCTGTCACTTTGCAGGCGTGGGTTTACAGGTGTTGTTACTTGATATACAGCCGTCCGCATCCCCTGAAGGGGAGTTAAAACAGGTGGATAAAAATAAGATTGTAAATGATGCGTTGGCGGCCGCTATCAAATCAAATCCGTCGCCGGTATATACAAAAGACGTGATAAAGAAAATAACCACGGGCAACTTTACGGATAACATGAAAGATATAGCTTCCTGCGATTGGGTGATAGAAGTGGTGGTAGAAAGATTAGACATCAAACAATCCATATTTACGGAAGTGGAAAAGTATCGCAAAGCCGGTACGTTGGTTACTTCCAACACATCTGGTATTCCCATTCACCTGATGGCGGAAGGACGGAGCGATGATTTTAAAAAGCATTTTTGCGGCACGCATTTTTTTAACCCTCCCCGCTATTTGCGTTTGCTGGAAATTATTCCAACACCTTTTACCGATCTGGAGGTTGTAGATTTTTTAATGGAATACGGTAGCCTGCAACTGGGTAAAACTACCGTGCTGTGTAAAGACACACCCGCATTTATCGCCAACCGTGTCGGCGTATTTGGAATGATGGTGATTATGAACACGATGGAAAAACTGCAATTGTCGATAGACGAAATTGAATCGTTGACAGGGCCAATTATCGGTCGTCCAAAATCAGCTACTTTTCGTACTGCGGATGTAGTGGGTATTGATACACTGGTGAAGGTAGCCAAAGGCGTGTACGATAATTGTCCGAATGACGAAGCGAAAGAGCAATTTGTAATACCTGCCTGGTTAAATAAAATGGTGGAGAATAAGTGGCTGGGAGATAAAACAGGCCAGGGCTTTTTTAAAAAGATGCCGCCATCAGCCGGGGGCGAAAAGGAAATACAGGTGCTGAATTTGTCAACCATGGAATATGAACCCCGCACAAAGCCAAGGTTTGCAACAATAGAAACTGCCAAACCAATAGACGATTTAAAAACAAGGTTAAAAGTTTTATGTGCAGGCACAGATAAGGCAGGTGAATTTTACCGCTTGTTTCACTATAATTTATTTGCCTATATTTCTCACCGCATTCCTGAAATCAGTGATGAGTTATACCGCATAGATGATGGTATGATGGCTGGCTTTGGCTGGGAAATTGGCGCTTTTGAAAGTTGGGATGCACTAGGCGTTGCTAAAACAACCGAAGCCATGAAGGCCGCAGGATTTACAGTAGCGCCATGGGTAGAAGAAATGCTGGCCAAAGGCATTACATCATTCTACAAAGTTGAAAATGGCCAGCGTTTATATTATTCCCTAACAACCGGCGGATACCTTAGCCCCTCCCTGGGAGGGGTTGGGGAAGTTTCTTCTTTTATCGTAATGAAAAATTTCGCCAACCAAACCATTTGGAAAAACAGTGCCTGCCGTACTTATCATTTGGGTGATGATGTATTGGGCCTGGAATGGTACACTAAAATGGGCGCCATTGGCGGCGAAGTATTGGAAGGTATTCAAAAATCCATCGCATTGGCAGAGGATAAATACAAGGGCCTGGTAATTGCCAATGAGGGCACCAATTTTAGCGCGGGCGCCAACGTTGGAATGATTTTTATGCTGGCCATTGAACAGGATTATGATGAGGTTGATATGGCTATCCGGATGTTTCAAAACACGATGATGCGGGTGCGGTACTCGGGTATCCCAGTAGTGCTGGCCCCACACGGACTGGCATTGGGGGGCGGTTGTGAAATTTGCCTGCATGCAGATAAAGTGGTAGCTGCTGCCGAGACTTACACAGGTTTGGTTGAAGC
>JANYFI010000607.1 GCA_025362765.1 Ferruginibacter sp.
TATATTGAACTGCTAATCCTTTTGCAAGCTCCGTCATTTTATTTAGGCCATCCTGAGGCAGATTGCCCTTCTTAAATTCGGCAAGTACTTCAGAACAGGTATTTTCCATTTCCAGTAAAAAATGTTCTTCAAATGCTTTTACATTTTTCACAGCAACGTCTTTCAGCAATCCCTGAGTACCCAGGTAAATAATAGCTACCTGCTTTTCAACAGTCATTGGAGCATATTGTAATTGCTTTAGTATCTCCACATTACGGGCACCTTTATCAATTACGTTTTTTGTGGCTGCATCCAAATCTCCTCCAAATTTAGAGAACGCTTCCAACTCCCGGTACAAAGCCTGATCAAGTTTTAATGTACCTGCCACTTTTTTCATTGATTTAATCTGCGCATTACCACCCACGCGGCTTACAGAGATACCTACGTTAATAGCCGGACGAATACCAGCATTAAACAGGTTACCTTCCAAAAATATCTGGCCATCTGTGATAGAAATTACATTGGTAGGAATATATGCCGATACGTCACTTGCCTGTGTTTCAATAACCGGCAAAGCAGTTAATGATCCACCGCCTTTTACAAGGTGTTTGATAGACTCTGGCAAATCATTCATTTGCTGTGCGATGTCGTCTCTTGAAATAACTTTAGCAGCTCTTTCCAGTAAACGGCTATGCAAATAGAATACATCACCAGGATAAGCTTCACGGCCTGGCGGGCGACGCAACAGCAAAGACACTTCACGGTAAGCAACCGCCTGCTTGGATAAATCATCATAGATTATCAAAGCTGGTCTTCCGGTATCTCTGAAAAATTCGCCAATCGCTGCGCCTGCAAAAGGAGCATAAAATTGCAATGGAGCCGGATCTGCAGCAGAGGCTGCAACAATAGTGGTATAAGCCATGGCCCCATGTTCTTCCAGAGTTTTCATGATACCTGCAATGGTGGAAGCCTTTTGTCCAATCGCTACATATATACAATACACAGGCTTTCCTGCTGCAAAAAATTCTTTCTGATTAATGATGGTATCAACACAGATGGCTGTTTTTCCTGTTTGGCGGTCACCAATTACAAGTTCCCTTTGACCACGGCCAATTGGAATCATGGCATCGATTGCCTTTATACCAGTTTGCAACGGTTCCTTTACCGGCTCCCTGAAAATTACACCGGGCGCCTTACGCTCCAGCGGCATCTCATATAATTCGCCCTGCAACGGACCTTTGCCATCAATTGGTTCTCCCAAAGTATTGATAACGCGGCCACACATACCTTCACCCACCCGGATAGAGGCTATTTTATTAGTACGCTTTACCTGAGCACCTTCTTTTATTTCGCTGCTATCGCCCATCAACACCACTCCCACATTGTCTTCTTCGAGGTTTAAAGCAATCGCTTTTACGCCATTCTCAAATTCTACCAATTCCCCGCTACGCACATTGTTTAATCCGTATATGCGGGCGATACCATCACCTACCTGCAAAACTGTTCCTACTTCTTCCAAACTTGCACCAGCATTAAAATTGCTTAGCTGCTGACGAAGTATTGCTGAAATCTCATCTGGTTTAATCTGTACCATAACTATGTATTTTAAAAAGTTGTTTTATCTAAGTTTATGAATGTATTCATTATCCATAAATTGTTTTTGAATATCTTTTAAATCCTTTAATATGCTGGCATCAATCAGCGATCCTTCCATTTCCAATACATAACCGCCAATCAATTCTTCTCTAGTGGCCGTTTCTACTTCAATATCCTGAAATGATGTTGATGTCTTTACATTAGCTACAATCTCATTTTTCAGTTCTTCACTGATAGGTGAAGCGGTTGTTATTTTTAACTGATGAATACCCTTTGATACATTAAATTGCTCAATGTAAGCATTTGCAATTTCAGGGAAATTTGTTTCCCGCCCTTTGCGAACGAGTAGTTGTATAAACAAACTGGTGGTAGTATTTACCCTTCCGCTCGTAATAGACTGAATAATTTTTTGTTTGGTATCCGGCTTTATAATGGGGCTACGCAATAGTGCTACAAAATCAGGATTGCTTTTGCAGATGCTTTGTATAAATTTCATATCGGTATACACTATATCTACCTGGCCTAATTCTGCTGCCAGATTGATTAAACTTTTTGCGTACCTGCCTGCTAAACGTGGGTTATTCATTATTTTTCCTGGTATGTTGATTGACTGTGTGCCCGGCTTCTCTTACTGAAGTATCTTACTTAAATAAACATCCTGTGGCCACTAATTAAACTTTGCTTCGCTAGCCAATTTTTT
>JANYFI010000609.1 GCA_025362765.1 Ferruginibacter sp.
GGCGCTTATTTTTTAGACCATCCCGGTATCCACGATACTTTTCCCAATGTACAGCCAGGTATTTTGCAGGTTGTTGATAAAGACAATATAGCCACCAAACATTTACCTGCAGAATGGAAAAGAACGGATGAGTTTTATAGCTTTAAAAAAATCAGTAAAGATATTAAGGTGATCCTTAAAATTGATGAAAAATCGTATCATGGCGGCAAGAATGGAGACAACCACCCAATGGCCTGGTATCACGACTACGATGGTGGGCGTGCGTTTTACACAGAGCTTGGTCACACCAAAGAATCATTTACCGAAGAAAATTACCTCAATCATATTTTAGGCGGTATACAATATGCCATTGGCGATAACAAGCCATTGGATTATTTAAAAGTAAAAACGCAGATCCCGCCGGAAGATAACCGGTTTACCAAGGTACAGTTGTCACAGGGCGAGTTTTTCGAGCCTACTGAAATGACGATTTTGCCTAACCTGGATATTCTGGTTACCCAACGTCGTGGTGAAATTATGTTATATAAAAGTGATACTAAAAAAGTAAAACAGGTAGGTTTTTTAAATGCCTATTTTAAAACGGCTGTACCCGGTGTTAATGCAGAAGAAGGTGTGCTGGGATTGGCAAAAGACCCGGACTTTGCAAAGAACAATTGGGTGTACATCTATTACAGTCCGATTGACACGTCAGTAAATCGCTTATCAAGATTTACCTTTAAAAATGACACCATCGACAACGCCAGTGAAAAAACAATACTCGAGGTAAAATCACAAAGAGAAATTTGTTGCCATACCGGAGGTTCTATTGCGTTTGGTCCAGATAAATTATTATATTTTTCTGCTGGCGACAATTCAACCCCTTTTAATGAGCCCGGCGCTAAATATGTAAGCAACAGCTTTGCACCGTTGAATGATTTTTCACCCAATCAGCAATATGATGCAAGAAGATCAGCAGGCAATACCAACGATCTACGCGGCAAGATTATGCGCATCAGAGTAAAAGAGGATGGTACTTATGAAATACCTGATGGCAACCTGTTTCCAAAAGGCACTCCTAAAACAAGGCCTGAAATTTATGTGATGGGCGACCGCAATCCATACCGTATTTCTGTTGACCAAAAAAACAGCAATTTATATTGGGGAGAAGTTGGCCCCGATGCCAATAATGACAGTCTTGCTACCCGTGGCCCACGCGGCTACGATGAAGTAAACCAGGCACGCAAGGCCGGTTTCTTTGGTTGGCCTTTATTTGTTGGCAACAATTATGCGTATCGTGAGTTTGATTATGGTACGGGAAAAAGTGGTGATGCTTTTGATCCGGCGCATCCCATCAACAATTCAAAATACAATACTGGTTTAAAAGAACTACCACCTGCGCAACCAGCGTTTATCTGGTATCCTTATGCCGCTTCACCCGATTTTCCACAGGTGGGCACAGGTGGACGAAATGCTATGGCAGGCCCGGTGTATTATACAGATATGTTTCCAAAAGAAACCCGTTTACCAGATTATTACAATGGTAAATTAATTATTTACGACTGGATAAGGGGATGGGTAAAAGCAGTTACCATGTTGCCTAATGGCGACTTTGATAAAATGGAACCATTCTTTCCTTCGCTAAAAGTGAATTCTTTAATTGATATGGAAGTTGGTCCGGATGGTAAATTGTACCTGCTTGAATATGGCACCGGCTGGTTTACAAAAAATGTGGATGCCGGTTTGGCAAGAATTGATTTTAACAGCGGCAACAGGCCACCGGTAATTGCTTCAGTTACAACAGACAGGAGCACTGGCGTGCTTCCATTTGCCGTAAAGCTAACTGTTGATGCAAAGGATCTTGAAAAAGATAAAATAACCTATAAATGGAACCTGGGAAATGGTACCACTAAAGAAACAACAGCGCCAACACTGGAGTATACTTATACAACGCCGGGCGATTATGTTATTTCCGTAGAAGCAAAAGATGATAAAGGCGCTTCGTCAAAAAGCGATGATATAAGAGTATATGCAGGTAACGAAACGCCTACAGTAACTGTAGATATTACAGGGGGTAATAAATCATTCTACCTGCCTGGTGTACCAGTTCAGTATTCAGTGAATGTGGCAGATAAAACAGACACTGCAAAGTTTGACCTGGCTAACCTGTATGTTTCTGTAGACTATGTAGAAGGCTTTGATAAAGCCGCAGCACCCATGGGCCATCAGCAGGGACAGGCTGCCATTAGCGGTAAAACATTGATGCTGTCGCTGGATTGTAAAAGTTGCCATAAGGAAGAAGACAAATCTGTAGGACCGGCATTTATTGAAGTGTCAAAAAAATACGCAAAGGATCCGAATGCAATGAACTATCTATCTCAAAAAATAATTAAAGGCGGTAGTGGTGTTTGGGGACAGGTTGCCATGGCAGCGCATCCTTCTTTATCGCAGGAAGATGTACACCAGATTCTTGGCTGGGTGTTATCATTGTCGAATAAAGCAGCTGTAAAAAAATCACTTCCGCAAACCGGCAGTATTATTCCAACAGACAGTCAAAAACCTGCCAGCGTAATGGTGTTATCAGCCAGTTATACGGATAAGGGTGGCAATAATATTAAGGCACTAACTGGCAGCAATACAGCGTCTTTAAGAAGCAGTACGGTACTGTTTACCGGAAAAGAAAAAACAAGTGGCTTTACCGGCTTTAAATACAACGGTATGAACCTGATGGTGCTTCCTGCAACCGAAGGCTGGTTTGCGTTGGATAATATTGATCTTACGGGGGTGAAATACCTGCTGGTTAACAATAGCTGGCAAGCCGCTCCGTTAAAGACACTTGCATTTGAAGCAAGACTGGATGCACCTGATGGAAAACTATTGGGCAGCGGTAGCATGCCTGTGGCGGCTAAAACACAAAAGGGTGGTGTGGCAAAATTGCCTGTAGCGCCGGTGGCAGATGGGAAAATGCACACCATTTATATTTTGTATAAATCTCAGGAAAAGTTACAGGCGGGTGTTACGTCTGTGCAGTTTTCGGCGAATTAAATATATTGACTGAATGCAGCTTATGCAGGTTTTAAAACTGCCTGAGCTGTTTTCATGTTTGATAAATACAGAGGAGTAGATTTTTAACGTAATATATAGTAATGAAAGCAAGTATTATCAGGAAGCTAGCGGGTTTATTG
>JANYFI010000611.1 GCA_025362765.1 Ferruginibacter sp.
GGCGCTTATTTCTCCAAGCCCGACTGGCATTCAGAAAATTTCTGGTGGCCAAAATATGCAACGCCTGACAGAAACACCAATTATGACATTCGTAAATATCCATGGCGTTGGAATAAATTTAAAGAGTTTACTTACAACCAGATTAGTGAGTTGATGCACGACTATGGTTCGATGGATATTTTGTGGCTGGATGGTGGTTGGGTAAGACCATTGGAAACCGTAACGGAAGAGGTACGGAGCTGGGGTGCGACCATTCCGGCCTGGAGCCAGGACATTGACATGTCCCGCATTGCAGACATGGCAAGAACAGCCCAACCCGGATTGCTGATTGTTGACCGAACGGTGCATGGGCCTTATGAAAATTATCAAACACCTGAACAAAAAATTCCGGAAGTGCAATTGGATCATCCCTGGGAAAGTTGTTTAACGCTGGCAAATAACTGGGGCTATGTTCCGAATGACCAGTTTAAATCTTCAGATAAAATTATTCATACTTTAATTGAAGTGGTTGCCAAAGGAGGTAGTTTATTATTAGGGGTTGGTCCAACGTCGGATGGCTTATTTCCCGATACTGCAGTTGAACGGCTGGAAGAAATTGGCAAATGGCTGAAAGTAAATGGCGGCGCCATTTACAACACCCGCATAATTGCTCACTACAATGAAAAAAACATTTGGTTTACAAAAAGCAAAACAGGCAATACACAATATGCGTTGGTATGTCTTCAAAAAGGAGATCCCATTCCCACAACCATTCAATGGACAACAAACCTGCCGGTGAAAGGCAGTAAAATTAAGTGGCTGCAGACGGGAGAAACGGTAAAATGGGTAACGGCAAATGGAGTTGTAAATGTGATGCTGCCAAAATCGTTGTATAAAAATAAAAAGGGATACCCGGCATTGGCTTTTTCATTCACGGGTACAGGGTTGTGATGTGCCGGATGATCTCCCGAAAAACAAGACAATCGTTTGCATGGTAAAATAGGCGGCGCATGCTTATCTTTAAGCATAGTTATCCTCTCCATTTTGAAAATGTTTTTTACAACTATTTTATAACTGCATACTAAAACAACAAAAATGGCTGAAACAGCATCCCTGAGCACATCTTCCAATAACATCGCTTCGCCCGCAAAGAGTAATGGCCCAATTATCATCATCGGTTCCCTGTTTTTTATTTTCGGATTTATCACCTGGTTAAATTCGGTGTTGATACCTTATCTGAAAATCGCCTGTGAACTCAATAACTTTGAATCATACCTGGTGGCATTTGCTTTTTATATTTCCTATTTCGTAATGGCTATTCCCTCTGCAAGGATTTTAAAAGCCACCGGCTTTAAAAGAGGGATGGCTGTGGGTTTGGGCGTAATGGCAGTAGGGGCGTTGATATTTATTCCAGCAGCAATGACCAGGACGTATAGTTTATTTTTGCTTGGATTATTTGTGCAGGGAACAGGATTAGCGATTTTGCAAACGGCTTCTAATCCATACATCACCATCGTTGGTCCAAGAGAAAGTGCTGCAAAAAGAATCAGCATTATGGGCATTTGTAATAAGGTGGCTGGTTCTATTGCTCCGATTGTATTGGGTGCCATCACGTTGAAAAATGCGGATGTATTAAAAGAAAAATTGCTTACCATGTCGGTGGCGGAAAAAGCGGTGCAACTCAACGAACTTGCGGGCAGGGTAATTCTACCCTACATCTGTATCATAGTTGTACTGGTAATTCTTGCGATAGCAATTAATTTTTCTCACCTGCCTGAAATTGATACAGAACATGAAGATGAAGCGGTGGCAAAAGCCAATACCAACAAAACAAGTGTATTCGATTTTCCTCATTTGATATTAGGTGTAATTACCCTTTTTTTATATGTTGGGGCAGAAGTGCTGGCAGGCGATACTATTATCAGTTATGGGGCATCGCAGGGAATACCATTATCCACCGCTAAATTTTTCACTACCTGTACATTGATCGCCATGATTGTTGGATACATCGTAGGCATCATTGCCATTCCGAAATACCTTAAACAAGGCACTGCTTTAAAGTTTTCGGCAATTATAGGCGTTGTATATTCCATTGTAGCGATCCTTACCTCAGGGTATACATCCGTTTTATTCATCGCTTTACTGGGGCTTGCCAATTCA
>JANYFI010000623.1 GCA_025362765.1 Ferruginibacter sp.
ACCAAATGCTGTAAACCAATTTTTTCAATTACTTCTGCCAGCCCAGCATTTTTGTAAGTTATTACACCTCCTATACCTAAATAAAACCCTGCATTGATAATCTCATTCGCATCTCTTTCATTTCCACTAAAGCAATGAAAAATACCACGTATGCCTTTTGGTACATATTCTTTTACAAGCGCAATTGTTTGTTGCATAGCATTCCGGGTATGTATCACTATTGGATAATTGTATGCGATTGCCCATTCCATTTGCAGCCTGAAGGCTTCTTCTTGTTGTTGCAAAAACGTTTTATCCCAATAAAAATCCAAACCAATTTCACCTATTGCAGCAAACTTTCTTTTAGATAACCAGTCGTTAACAAGTTCTAATTCCTTCAAATAATTCTCTTTCACATAACAGGGGTGCAATCCTATCATAGCAATGCATTTATTAGGAAATTTAATTTCCAAAGCAACCATCGCACCAATAGCACTACTATCTAAACCAGGTAAATAAAATTTTGTAACTCCTTCAACACCAGCACTTTTTATCACATTTTCAATATCGTCTGCAAACTCCTCTCCATATAAGTGGCAATGTGTATCAGTTAAGATCATATATATATTTTTACTTAATAATTAGAATAATAACTACCCATTTTGTAGAAGTTTTACTACAAATTTTATCATATAAAAGTCTTATATGCACAGTTAATAGAGAATGATTAAATATTACTGAAATAATGTTGCTTATTTAAAAAGTACTTTGTACCTTTCTTCAAGTTTTCATAGGGTACGGATTAAAAACGGGCTTGGGTTTCTACCCAGGCCCAATTTTTATAAAGCATTCGCTAGGTTTAAATGTCTATAACCCATCCATTTTCAAATCTATTTTTTCGTATTTAAATCCTTTATCTTTAAAATGTGCTAATACTTTTGGTAAAGTAAAGTGTAACTTTTCAAAAGCCTTTTCGCTATCATGAAATACTACGATAGATCCTTTGCCCGTATTTTTAATTACATTTTTTAAGCATTTATCGTTAGATATACCGTTATCAAAATCTCCGCTTAACACGCTCCACATAATTATTTTTAATGCTTTTGACTGACTTACTAAATACCTTATTTGCCTAAAAGTAATTTTTCCATAAGGTGGCCGGTAAATAGAAGAGCTTATTAAGTTTTGAGCCTTTTTTATATTTTGTACATATACCTCTTTATCAGTTTTCCATCCGTTTAAATGATCATAAGTATGATGGCCAACTGCATGCCCATCATCAATAATTTGCTGATAAATTGCGGGCCAGGCTGCTACATTTTTACCTATGCAAAAAAAGGTACCCTTTGCGTTATATTTTTTTAAAGCAGCCAAAACAAATGGTGTAGCAATTGGGTGCGGCCCATCATCAAAACTTAAATAAATAATTTTTTCAGCAGTATTTATTTGACAGGTGCACATGCCATATATTTTTTTTAACAACCAAGGCATTTTTACAAAATAAAACATAGTATTTTCTTAAAAAACCTTTTCAATAATTTATTACAAAGCTATAGCAATAGTTGTCATTTTTTAAACCATTTGCAGGCAATAATTTTACATTTTCACAAGCTTACACAAGTGCTTATTGGTAAGTGGCGTCCAATGGCGTTAAGATAACGCCTTTCCTCTCCCTTTAAATGGGTAAGGTTGAAATAAAGACAAACCTATAAATTATTAATTTACCGGTGTGCTACATCAATTAATAAAACTTATAATTCTAATAAAAAAGAGCCATCTTTTCAGATGGCTCTTTAAATATTTGCTTGATATTAGTAAAGCATAATTACAGTTTTTGTTAAGCCACCTTTGCCCGTCCAAACTAATTTAAAATAATAACTTCCAATAGGGCATGTAGTAGCCACGCCGGTTGCATCTAACCCAAATGTAACAACAATGGTTGCCGCTAAAACGCTATGGGTTACTTGGCCACTTACCAGCCTAAATTTACAATCTTGCCTTACAACCAATGGTTGGTTAATGGTAGCAACAAAAGCATTGCCGAACCTGTTGGTACCCCATTCAGAAATTCCGCTTACAGTACCGTCAGTATGTGTTCCGGTAGTGGTAATTACAATGCCATTGCTAAAAGTAAATACTCTTTGCTTGGCTACCTGCCAGGTTCTTTGTGTGCCATCATCAAATGTAACGGTCATTCCTGCAGACGTAATAGTGTGCGTAATAGCCCTGCTTCCAGAAAGGTCGCTCAAGCGGCCTCCGGTAACATTTGTAATAGTTTTAGTACCATTGATGGTGATGCTTTTTCCATCTTTTACCCTTGTAATTTTTAGGTTTTGAACAGCTACGGTTAATACCGCGCCAGCATCTTTCCAATGCGTTTCTTTGGCCATTGAAAGTACTACTACACCTGTAACAAAACGATTTTGTGCACAG
>JANYFI010000627.1 GCA_025362765.1 Ferruginibacter sp.
GTTTGACAATTGTTAAGTAAAATGTTAGTGTATGAAGGAAGATATTATTGTTCAGATAATGGCTAAGCTGAAAGATATCCGCAAGGAGAAAAATATTACCTTACAGGAATTGGCCGAATCTGCAGGCGTTACAAAAGGAATGTTAAGCCAGGTAGAAAATAACCGCACCATTCCTTCCCTCACAGTTTTTTTAAGCATTATCAAGTCGATGCAGATTGACATAAACGATTTTTTTACCGATTTCAACACGTCTCAAAACAGCAAGGTTATTTTTAAAAAAGCGGTACAATACCAGCCTTTTGAAAAAGAAAATACGGTAGGATTTCATTACCAACGCATCATGTCTTCCACGATAGAGGCGTATCATGTGGATTTTGTATTGCTCACATTGCTCCCCGATGCGCAAAGAGCGCCCGTGCAAACCGACGCCTTCGAATTTAAGTATGTATTGAAAGGAACCGTAGAATATACAATTGGCAAAGAAACTTTTTTAATGCAGGCCGGGGATGCTGTTTTTTTTGACGCCACAGAGCCGCACAATCCCAAAAATGTAGGCGATACCGATGCCCAGCTACTGGTGTTATATATATTTAATACGCCTAAATAATCTCTTTTATTAGCTAAAGCTTACAATAAGTTTACCTTCATTAAACATTTTAGGAAAAAATTGCAATAAGTTTACTTTAACTTAACTTAGAGTAAACAATTTGTTAAAATTGCATGTATATTTTTGTCACCTAAACTAAAAACTGTTTATGAAGCAAACCAAAACTAAACTCATTAGGCTATTACTGGTTCTTTCTGTAATTTACCTGCCGTTTCTTCTGCAAGCGCAAAATGTAGAGGTAAAAGGCAAAATTTCCGACGCCGCTACAGGTAAACCAATCGATGGAGCAACCATCCTGGTAAAAAATTCTACAGTGGGCACCAGTTCCAATGCCGCAGGTGAATTTACTATTTCTGCCAAAAAAGGTGAAAAGCTAACTGTCAGTGTCGTTGGCTTTGAAATGCAGACAGTTGCTGCATCCGGCAACAATATGACTATATTTCTTGTGGCCGATAACAAGCAACTCAATGAAGTGGTAGTTACCGCATTAGGTGTAAAAAAAGACGTTAAAAGATTGGGTTACTCTGTTCAGGAAGTGAAAGGAGCAGATTTATTAAAAGCCCGCGAATCCAATCCGGTAAACAGCCTTGTTGGTAAGGTCGCTGGTTTAAATGTGGGTATCAATGCAGAACTTTTAGCATCACCCACCGTATTGTTAAGAGGTTCACCCCTTAACTTTTATATTGTTGATGGTATACCTATTAATTCTGACACCTGGAATATAAGCCCGGATGATATTGAAACCTATTCAGTGTTAAAAGGTCCTACAGCAGCGGCTTTGTATGGTAGCCGTGGTATCAATGGTGCCATTATGATTACTACCAAAAGAGGTAAAAGAAACAACAAAGGTTTTACTGTAGAAGTAAACAGCAGTACACAGGTGAATAAAGGCTTTATCGCCCTTCCTAAAGTACAAAATCAATACGGCGGCGGCGATAACCAGCAATATGCTTTTGGAGATTATAACAGCAATGGAACAGGATCTGGTAAAAATGATAAAGATTATGATGTGTGGGGACCTCGTTTAGACGCTGGTTTATTATTGCCGCAATATGACGGCGAATATGATCCCAATACGGTGTATACTACCACCTTTTTAGATGGATCAACCTTTAAAGGAAATATCAAACCTACGCCATGGGTTGCCAGGGGTAAAAATAACCTGTCTAATTTTTTACAGGCAGGTTTGTTAACCAGCAATAATATTAATTTCTCGTCGGTTACAGACCGTTCCAATATCAGGATGTCTGTATCAAATGGTTATCAACGGGGTATTACGCCCAATACAAGTCTTAATACGCTTAACTTAAATCTTGTTGCCAGCTATGATGTAAGTGATAAGTTTAAAATTGAAGGCAATATCAATTACAACCGCCAGTTTTCAAAAAACATCCCTGATGCGGTATATGGCCCTAATAGCATCATCTATAATGTGGATGTATGGACAGGCGCAGACTGGAATGTATTGGATCCAGGTATCAGAAATTACTGGCAGCCAGGTAAAGAAGGTGTTCAGCAAAATTTCGTTGAATATAAAAGGTATTCCAATCCTTGGTTTTCCAGCTATGAATGGCTTAGAGCCCACTACAAAAATGATTTGTACGGATGGATGGCATTTACGTATAAGTTCAATAAAGATCTGGATGTAATGCTTCGGTCAAACGTTACCACCTACAATTTGTTAAGAACTGAAAAAGAGCCTTTCTCCGCACATCCCTACGGTGATGAACATGGAAAAGGGAACTATCGGGAAGACAGGCGTGATCTGTGGGAAAATAACACTGAATTATTGGTAAGATACAATAAGGAAAACCTTGCTCATTCAGGATTTTCTGTAAGTGCCTTTGGCGGAGGTTCTATTCGCAATATGAAGTATGGTTCCAGCTATGTTAGTACAGATCAGCTGATTGTACCAAATGTGTACACATTTGCAAATTCATTCAAGCCCGTACGAGCTTATTCATTTGGATCTAATATGATCCAAATGAGTGCATACTACTCCTTGGATTTAACCTACAAAAAATACTTTACAATTGCTACAACCGGTCGTGTTGACAAAACATCGGCCTTGCCCGTAGGAAAGAATACCTATTTCTATCCTTCGGTAACAGTTAGCTCAGCTATCTCTGATTATGTTGAATTGCCAAAAGCAATCACTTTTCTGAAAATAAGGGGCGGCTTTACCAATGTAAAAGATGGAGGAACGAGGGCCTTTGCGGGCGCATTATTCCAGGATCTTGGTACGGGAGGACCGCTTGGGTATGGCAATAATTATTATACCCCTTATGACGGACCAGCTTATGATTTACAACAGCCGGCCTATGCTACCTCACCAGTATACAATAATCTTACTGGCGCATATGCACCTAAATACTCAATCAATCCAGGTGTAACACCATCGTCAAGAAGTAACTACGAAGCTGGATTTGATGTTCGTTTTCTGCAAAACCGGCTTGGTTTTAATGCTACTTATTTTCAATATAAAGATGGTCCGGTTATATCCAACCAGTCAATTTCAGAAGCAAGTGGGTTAAGCTATTTTAAAACTACCGGGTTAACTACAAAAAGAACCGGTGGAGAACTTTCGCTGACTGGTACGCCAATTCAGCAAAAAGATTTTAGATGGGACGTGTTGATAAACTGGGCCACTTACAAAGAAGTATTTGCAAAATTTGCAGGTGGTGCAACCACGTTGGGTAATGGTACCGGGTATCCTTATCATATTGGAGACCGGGTAGATCAATTGTACGGATCTATGGAAGCAGTGACACCTGATGGCAAAGTAATTCATGATGAAGACGGGTTACCTATTTATCTGCCAAAAGCGCAATACCTGGGGCATGCTGATCCGGATTGGTCCTGGGGTATTAATAATAAATTTTCGTACAAATCTTTCAGCGTTTCTTTCCAATTTTGCAAAAAACAACCCATATTGGCAAACTCATCATATCTTGAATGAAATACGTAACCACCAAAATATACAAATCCTTCACCCACCTAAATTCCTAATTTAATTCTAAAAATATGCCCTCACGTGTTCACAAATTACTTTTCTTATTTTTTAGATACTACTACAAGCGAAAACACATCCCCACAACATAGTAAAGTAGTTTAACGATTTTATAATACAAAAAGA
>JANYFI010000116.1 GCA_025362765.1 Ferruginibacter sp.
TTGCCCGCCCAGCTTGCCTTTGTTGCGCAGCCATTCGGTAAATATGCCTTTACGAAGCGAATGAACAATGGGTAAACGAAGGGCAATATCTTTTTGCCGTTTGGCTTCATAGTCGCTGTTGTGGTTTTTTAAGGCAGTATCCAGCTCTACGGTAAACTGGTGCAGGTTTGCGGGCTCTTTATCAAACTCAATCAGCCATTCGTGCGCACCATTGTTGTTGGCGCTAAAGTAAACAGGTGCAGCCGTATAATCGTTTACAACAGCGTTGGTTTTTTCAGCGGCGATGGCAATGGCCTTGTCGCTGTTATCAACAATTACTTCTTCCCCAAAAGCATTCATATAATGTTTCAGGCGGCCGCTTACTTTTATTTTGTATGGGTTGATGGAAGTAAACTGGATAGTGTCGCCGATTAAATACCGCCACAAACCGCCCGTTGTGCTAATCACCAATGCATAATTTTTTCCTGTCACCACGTTTTTCAGGCCGATAGTATGTGGATTGGGTTTTCCATATTCTTCCACCGGTAAAAATTCATAAAAGATTCCATGCTCTGTAAACAGTAACATACCATCGTCATCGGGTTTTTGCTGGCCGGCAAAAAAACCTTCGCTGGCATTGTATATCTCTAAGTAATTCACTTTGCCACCAATAATTTTTTCAAATTGTTCCCTGTACGGCACAAAGGAAACGCCGCCATTTATATACAGTTCAAGGTTAGGCCATACTTCTTTGATGGTTTTTTTTCCTTTAATTTCCAGTATCCGTTTTAATAACAATAATGTCCAGGTAGGAACCCCGGCAATCGATCTTACATTTTCTTCTGCAGTGATCTGTGCCAGCTTTTCAATTTTGTTTTCCCATTCGTCTAATAGAGCAATGCTCAATTCTGGCGTGCGCAGCCACTGTCCCCAAAAAGGAGAGTTCTGCATCAATATGGCACTTAAATCTCCATACTGAATATCTTCATTTATTTTACTCAATTGGTGAGATCCGCCAATGACAAGCGCCTTGCCGGTAAGCAAATCGCTGGAGGGAAAGTTTTCATAATAGGTTGTCAGTACATCTTTCGACCCTTTAAAATGATTTTCCGTCAAACTCTCCTCGCTAATGGGTATGAACTTACTTTTAGCCGACGTGGTGCCGCTGCTTTTGGCAAACCAGTTCACCGGCGTATTCCACAGAATATTTTGTTCGCCGTTCATCATCCTTTCAATGTAGGGCTTAACGTCATCATATTCCTGGATAGGAACATTTCTTTTAAAGTCTCTTATACTAAACAGCCGGGAAAAATGATATTTTTTTCCAAACTCCGTGTATTGGGCGGCCGTTACAAGTTCCTGCAAAACTTCCCGCTGGCTGGCTACCGGATGGTTGCTCCAGTTTTTTATGCGCCAGAAGCGCATGCGTGCAAGTCTTGATATCGTTGGAGAAAGGAATTTCATTTGCGGCAAGATAAAAAACTTACACGACTTACTGGCAGCATTAGCGAACAGTTTAATAACGAACAATAAACAATAAAAGCAAGCTCGTGTTGAAGAGGAAGGGCAACTATCGGCCACTTTTTGTTAATTTTGATAAAACAAGCAGGCAGCATTTTGTTGCCGGCGCTGAAAAATATTTTTTTAGTTAACGGCATCCTGGTACCATTGGCTTAATACGGATACAGACACAATAATTATGAGCAACGAAAGAACAGAAATAAATGCTTTGGGAGAATTTGGTTTAATTGATCATCTTACCCAAAACAATGAAACAAGAAATGCCTCTACTATTTTAAGTGTGGGAGATGATGCCGCCGTGCTGGATCATTTTGGAAAACAAATAGTAGTAACAAGTGATATGCTGATTGAAGGCATTCACTTTGATTTAATGTATACGCCATTGAAACACCTGGGTTATAAAAGTGTGATAGTGAACCTAAGTGACGTATATGCGATGAATGCCACGCCAACACAGATAACGCTGAATATTGCCTTTAGTAACCGCTTTAGCCTGGAAGCGATGGATGAATTTTACGAAGGCGTATATGCAGCCTGCGAAAGATATGGCGTTGACCTGGTAGGCGGCGACACTACCTCCTCCCAGAAAGGTTTTGTTATTTCGGTTACGGCCATCGGCGAAGTAACTCCGGATACATTTGTAAAAAGGAGCACCGCTAAAAAAGGCGACCTGCTTTGTGTAAGTGGATTTTTAGGCGGGGCGTTTTTAGGACTGACTATTTTGGAAAGAGAGAAAAGAATTTTTGCTGAAACCGGAGCCCAGCCAGACCTTGAAAACCAGGCTTACATTGTCGGCCGTTTATTAAAGCCGGAAGCAAGAAAAGACATTGTTGAGTTTTTTGCTGAAAAAGAATTGCGGCCAACCTCGATGATTGATGTTAGCGACGGCCTTAGCAGCGAAGCACTTCATATTTGCAAACAAAGCAACCTGGGTTGTGTAATCTATGAAGACAAAATACCCATACACGAAGACGCCCGTCAATTTGCCTATACGCTCGAACTGGATCCAACAGCTTGTGCTTTAAGCGGAGGAGAAGATTATGAACTGCTTTTTACCATTTCGCAGGCTGACCATGAAAAAGTAGTTTTAAATGAACAAATCAGTGTGATTGGATATATGACCGAACCAGAAGAAGGTACGCATATCATCACCAGGGGTGGAAATAAACACCAGCTGGTGGCGCAGGGATGGAACCATATGAATCAATCACCGCAATAAATTTTTGCCTGTGCTGTTATTGGTATGGATTCAAATGCTCACATGATAAAAAGCCTTTTTTTACCCCTGTTTACCCTGTTAATTATTGGAACAGGCTGTGCTGTGAGTAATAAAGATTATAATCCCAATAAAAAATACTCCCGCCGGGAATTAGAAGAAGATTATAATTTATTAAGAAACATTCTCGAAAAAAAACATCCTGCCCTTTACTGGTACACGCCTAAAGACAGTATGAATTTTTATTTCGATAGTTTGCACGAACTTATTGCTGATTCTATGACGGAGCTGCAGTTTGGCTGGCAGGTACTGGCGCCGCTTACGCACGAGATTCGCTGCGGCCACACAAGTTTTAATATGAGCAAACACTGGAATAAATATATCAGTGATAAAGTTACGCCCTCATTTCCCTTGTTTTTAAAAGTAATCGGCGACACGATGGTGGTTACCGGCAACCTGAACAGGAAGGATTCTATAATAAAAAAAGGAATGCTCATCAACTCGATCAATGGAATCTCCAATCACGAACTGGTGCAGCACATGTTTAAATATTTACCGTTGGATGGCTATGCAGATAACGTAAATTACGTGCGCATCAGCAGTAATTTTCCATATTACCATCGAAATATTTTTGGCATTTATAAAAATTACCGGGTTGGGTATATCGATAGTACGGGTGTAGAAAAAACTACCTTATTACCTATGTTCAACCCGTTAAATGATACTTTATTAAAAAGAAAAAAACGGCCCTTTGAACCAAAACCGCCACGTAGTTTGTTAAATAAGGAAAGACGCGAAAGTTACCGCTCGCTGGAAATAGACAGTAATATTAATACCGCTGTTATTACGCTGAATACTTTTAGCAATGGCGGTGGAAGGCACCTGCGTACATTTATACAGCAATCATTTAGCAGGATAAAAAAGCAGGAAATAAATAACCTGGTACTCGATCTGAGAGGGAATGGCGGCGGGGACGTTAATATGTCTGTTTTGCTGACAAAATATTTGCGCAACACACCATTTAAAGTTGCTGATACGGCGTATGCTGTGGCTAAAAATTTCTGTCCTTATTCCAAATATATTAAACAAGGCTGGCTAAGCAATATCGGTTTATGGTTTGTCTCAAAAAAAAGACAAGACGGTAATGCGCATTTTGGCTATTGGGAAAGACACTGGTTTAAACCAAAGCAAAAAAATCATTTTGATGGAAAAATTTACGTGCTCATCAACGGCCCCAGTTTTTCAGCCACCACTATATTTTGCAATGCGGTAAAAGGCCAGGCCAATATTACCCTGGCGGGAGAAGAAACGGGTGGCGGATGGTACGGTAACAGTGGACTGTTGATTTCTGACATCACTTTGCCAAATACCAAACTGCGGGTAAGGCTTCCCTTTTTTAAAATTGTTCAGTTTAACCATACAATAAAAAATGGTCGCGGCGTTGCTCCGGATCTTTTCATTCCGCCAACAGTAGATGGCGTGATAAAGGGCATTGATAGAAAGATGGAAATAGTAAAGGGATTGATAAAATCAACTCAATAAAAAATCGCCGGATTAACACAACGGTCATGAATTGCCGCAATTTAATGGATCGTAAATCCATCGGCATCTTTCCAAAAAGGAAACTGGCTTCTTGCTTTATCCACTGTTTCTTTTTGCAACGTAATGGTAAACACATCTTCTTCGTCAGCCATATGGTATAGCACTTGCCCGAGCGGGTCAATCACCAGGCTATCGCCGCTGAAGTATACATTTTTATTATCTTTTCCTACCCGGTTTACTCCCACTACGAAACACTGATTTTCAATAGCCCTTGCACATAACAATGTTTTCCAGGCATGATTTCTTCTTTCAGGCCAGTTGGCTACATACACCAGCACATCATATTCTCCCTCCACCGTATCTGTTTGTTGCCTGCTCCATACCGGGAAACGCAGATCATAACAAACCTGTAAATTAATTCTCCAGCCTTTTACTGAAGCGATTAACCGTTTGTTGCCAGCTGCATAATGTTTGTCTTCCTCGCCGTAAGCAAATAAATGGCGCTTATCATAATAGCCCATTTGTCCGTTGGGCAACATCCATATCAGGCGGTTAAAATATAATCCATCTTCTGCTATAATCAGGCTTCCGGTGATAATAATTTTGTTGGCTGCTGCTATTTCTTTCATCCAGGCAATGGTGTCGCCTTCCATCGTTTCTGCAAATAATTCCGGCGCCATGGTGAAGCCGGTACTAAACATTTCCGGCAATACTACGATTTCTGTTTGCTGCTGCATGCCTTCAATCTTTTCTTTCAGGCGCTGTAAATTGGCGGCTTTGTTTTCCCAGCTAAGATTTGTTTGAATGATGGTGAGTGTAAGAGAAGACATGAAAAGATTTTAAAACAAATTTACGATAAAATAAAAAGCTTGCACCGCGGTACACTGATGGCAATAAAAAAGCCGCTTATTTCTAAACGGCGTCTATGACGATTTTAATGATGAAATTTATTTATTTCCTGTGCGTTGGGTGCCATATCCTTTTCTGCCACCGCGGTCACTTGAGTGCATGCTGCGTCCGTTGCGGTTAAAGGGTTTTATTTTTGGACCAGCCACTTGAGGAATAAAAGAAGCCGCACTTAAAGGATAAGGATGACTGTCAACTACCGGAATGTTTTTGGTAATTAATTTTTGAATATCCTTTAACTCTGTTTTTTCTTCATGATCGCAAAATGAAATAGCGATGCCGGTATTGCCCGCACGACCGGTACGCCCGATGCGGTGCACATAGGTTTCGGGTACATTGGGCAATTCAAAATTAAATACATGGGTCAGCTCATCAATGTCAATTCCGCGGGCTGCAATGTCTGTTGCCACCAATACGCGAAGGTTGCCATTTTTAAAGTTGGTTAAGGCATGCTGTCTTGCATTTTGCGATTTGTTGCCGTGTATGGCCGCCGCTGTTATATTTTCTTTTAGCAATATTTTTACCACCTTATCCGCACCATGTTTGGTACGGGTAAAAACCAGCGCAGTAACAATGGCCTTATCTTTTAACAGGTACAGTAGCAGGCCGGGTTTATTGTTTTTATCTACCAGATATAAGCTTTGTTGAATCGCATCCACTGTAGAGGATACAGGAGTTACTTCAACTTTCGACGGGTTGGTCAACAATACATTTGCCAGTGTTTGAATTTCAGGAGGCATAGTGGCCGAAAAGAAAAGCGTTTGCCTTTTTGCCGGTAATTTTATAATTACTCTTTTTACATCGTGAATAAAACCCATGTCCAGCATTCTGTCTGCTTCATCGAGCACAAATATTTTTAAATGCTGCAAGCCAATATAACCCTGGCTCATCAGGTCCAGCAAACGGCCGGGGGTAGCAATTAAAATATCAACGCCCCTTTGAAGCTGGTTGGTTTGGTGCATTTGTGATACACCACCAAAAATTACCGTGTGGGTAAGGCCGGTATATTTTCCGTATGCTTCAAAGCTTTCGCCTATCTGTATAGCCAGTTCTCTTGTTGGTGTTAATATCAGTGCTTTGATTTGCTTTGGTGCACGAACGGCAGGTTTTTCCGCATGTAAAATTTGCAAAATTGGTATCGCAAAGGCTGCCGTTTTTCCGGTACCGGTTTGTGCGCAGCCCAGTAAATCCCTTCTTTCCAGTATTAGCGGAATAGATTGTTGCTGGATAGGAGTCGGTGTAGTGTATCCTTCTTCGGCCAATGCCTTTAGGATAGGTTCAATTAAGTTTAATTTTGTGAATGCCATTAAATGGTTTTGATTTTTTGAGGCTGGAAAGACGTTGCATTTTCTGAAACAGCGGAAATTTTTTTACCACCTGG
Organism: Ferruginibacter sp.; assembly: GCA_025362765.1. Classification (GTDB taxonomy): domain Bacteria; phylum Bacteroidota; class Bacteroidia; order Chitinophagales; family Chitinophagaceae; genus Ferruginibacter. Next base: position 6,546 of record JANYFI010000116.1, read on the forward strand.
CTTACAACTTGCCGTATAATTAAAGTGGAGTAGGCGGCAAAGGTAAGGTTTTTTGGTCCAAACGCCTATTGTGGTTATTGTTAACGCTTTCACAGCGGCAATATGGTTGTTGCTATTACGATAATGGCAATAAAAATGATGAAGCCCAATACAAGTAATACCATTGTAAAATATTTTTGTGCAGGATCAACAAAAAAAGGAGAAGCACCTAAATCTCCGCCGCCACGGCGGACTTTAGCAGGCTTTAATATCCGAAAGGGATTTTATTTGCTGACAAGTAAAATTATAAGATTCAACTAAGTAAAAAAGGATCTGCATTTTGTGCAGATCCTTTTTTAAAAAAAAC
>JANYFI010000485.1 GCA_025362765.1 Ferruginibacter sp.
TAAGTGTTCGCTGGCCGGGTCGGCTTTTTGAGCCAGTGTTTCCGCGTAATATTTTCTTTGTTCCAGTTCCTTTTTGTCATTTTCAACTATAATAATAGCGGCAATCGATAAAGAGAAAAAGAACAGCCAGAAAATAAACCGGGATGATATAATCTGCGATGCAAGTAAAAACAACTGATCGTTGTTCAGCAACAGCAGGTAAACCAACAACCATATCAACAAGTACAATTCAAAAATAATATTGGGATGGCTGGTTCTAAAAGTTAATATTGCCAGGCCAATCACCGTAACATATACCAGCAGAACCAACATATTTTTTGGCAGCAAAGGCTGTATCAAAAAAATAATTACCTGCGAAAGGAAGAAATAGCCAATACATACACAACCCAACACTACAAAGCCTACAATACTGTAAGCAACACTGGATACATCGAGCGTAAAAAAATTGATCACATCAAAAGAAATCTGAGAGTCGGCTACCATGGAAAAAATGATATGGCCACATACCAGCGTACTGCCCAACAGCACTACAATACCCCCAATAACTGCTATCCACTTTAATACAGGCTGCCGTGTTTGTATATTGATATTTTTTTCCTGAATGTAAAAGCGTACAAAAAGCACCATCCATATAAATAGCAACGCATTGATCAGCAAATCACCCAAAGAGCGTAGTATAGCATTACTGCCATAGATAGAAGGATCAAATAATTCAAACTGCCGGAAATTTAATGGAATAGGCAAAACATAACTGGCCGCTCTTACTGCTACAATAAAAGCAAGCAAAAAAACAGCCCCGTAATAGAAATTTTTCTTCACCAGGTAAGTGGCCACCAGGTGGGCCATCAACAAAATTACCAAGGCGGCCAGTATCCTGAAAACGGCTGCCATCGGTGTATTTTGAGGAATAGTAATTTCCGCATTCTGAACAAGTGAAAAAAGAAATATTCCTTCTTTGCTTTTAATGGAGGCACGGTTAGGGTCATAGGAAATACTGTAATTATTTCCCAGCTGATTTTCTATTGCAAATGAATTAACGAGGTATTCGTTGGTAATGGCGTAATTCCATTTTACCGGTATCAGGGCAAGTGTGGTAATACCATCCGAAACATGCTTTCGCCATACATAATATCCATTGGGAAATAATATAAAACCGCTTTGCGCCTGCATATTTACCACCTGCGCCGTCGGGTCAATTACCTGGGTACTCCAGAAATGAAGAATGTATTTATTAGCCGTATCTTGTGAGAGTATAAATACAAAATATTTTTTTCCCGCCAGCCGCTGTAATAAATTTTCATTGTAGGTCTTATCACCCAGTTTGCTTATATCCGTTGTATCCCCGGCAAAAGCATCAAAATCATTTTCTTCCCGGGAAATATATGCACCTATTTTTTTTTGAAATGCCTCCGGCGAAGCGCTACCCGACCAGTAATTATCTATGATAAACGAAATGGTTAACAGCCAGGCGGCAGTTATTACCAGGTAACTGTTTTTTAAAATCCGCTTTCTTAAGAAATGGTCTTTTTGCAAGTGTATCAATTGACCGCTTAATCAGCGGGTAAAAAATAATGGTTATTGTTTTTTTATTTTATTCCAGCTGGCATCCATTTCTTCTAATGTCATTTCCTGCAATAGCTTGCCTTCGCCTTTAGCCGCAGCTTCCATTTTTGTAAACCGGTCTATAAATTTTTTATTGGTACGCTCCAACGCATTTTCCGCATCTAACTGCAAAAACCTTGCAAAGTTTATAAGGGAGAAAAAAACATCGCCCAGTTCATCTTCCATATGCTCCCTGTTACCCGAAGCGATGGCTTCGAATAGTTCCCGTTTTTCTTCTTCCACCTTTTCCCACACCTGCTCCTTATTTTCCCATTCAAAGCCTACCTGCTTCGCCTTTTCCTGCAAGCGCATGGCTTTAATAGTGGCTGGCAACGATTTAGGAACCCCACTTAATACAGACGCTTTTCCTTCTTTCAATTTCAGTTTTTCCCAATTGCGTTTTACATCTTCCTCATCATTTACCACTACATCTCCATAAATATGGGGATGCCTGAAAATCAACTTTTCGCATACCCCATTAATAACGTCATCGAGTGTAAACTGGTTTTGTTCTGTTCCAATTTTTGCATAAAAAACAATGTGCAATAAAACATCGCCCAGTTCTTCCTTAATGCCCTTCCAGTCGTTATTGGTAATAGCATCGGTGAGTTCATAGGTTTCCTCAATGGTTAACTGGCGAAGTGTTTGAATAGTTTGCTTTTTATCCCAGGGACATTTTTCCCTTAACTCATTCATAATATTCACCAGTCTTTCAAAAGCCGAATTGTCTTGCATACACTAATTAAAATAAATTAAAAAAGAATTGTAATCATTAATACCCGTCAAGCTTTACCGCCCTGTTGAAGGAGTATATTTTTACCCCTCTGTCAAAGTAAACCAGCAGCGCCAATAAATAATGTTAAAAATACTCAAAAAAAGAATGGCGAAAGGCAAGGGCCTAAATAAGGCATAGCTTAACCACAATTAATAGCTTATTTTTACCCCTTTAAAATCAATACATGATCGTAAAAACAAGCATACTTTTCCTTCTATTATCAGCTATTGTATCTCCTTCAATTGCACAATATTATTATAAAGACTTAGTAAGCAACCAGCAGGCCCAGGCGGAAAAAACTTTTTTACAGCAACAAAAAATCAGGACCATCATTGTACATAGTTTTGAAGGCGACAAAACTCCCAGCGAGGGATTTTTCTGCGAAAAACAAATCAGTAAAAATTTTCGCAAGATGGAAACCTTCACCCGGAGTTATACCACGGGCAAATCGTTACTCACCACGTATTATAATGAAATGGGTCAAATCATTCAGTCAACCGACAGCTCTGAAATAACCGTAGCCACTTCATCTTACCTATATAATACTGATGGAACTATCTACAGCATTATTTCCAATTCCCGTTCGGCTGATGAAGACTTTACTACTACCCTGCAGGAAGAACACCGGTACAAATACAATGAAAAAAAACAGCCGGAGCAAATGCTAAAAATAAAAAACAATAAAGATTCCGTACTAATAGATTTTGTGCTTGACGAACATGGAAACGTTACTGATGAAATAGAACCTTTAGGGTAACTTTTAGTTATCGCTTTGGCAGCAACCAGATAAAAGATTCGAGAGACAGAAAAACCGGTTTGG
>JANYFI010000672.1 GCA_025362765.1 Ferruginibacter sp.
TTTTATATAAAGATTTTCATATGGCAAGCAATCGTTAAAGTCGCCCCTATTCTTAGGGGCGTCTACATTTATGGTGGTTGATGCTGAAAATAATTAAAGCAATTTCAACGTTTCATGATAATTTTCAAAGCTATCCCCCTATTTTTTGAAAAATTATTGGCTGATTCAAAATATTGCCCTATTTTCGATTTTCAAATGACAACAGCTACAATTTACACCCGATTTTATTTTAGTTTCTATTTTAAAAATAGACCGGGAGTCTTTTGTTAAGTACTGAAAAAAATTAAAACAGATTAACATAAAAAGAATCCCGGCTAAATAGGTCGGGATTTTTGTTTATAGCCATTAAACAAAACGAATAAAATTAATTGCAGATGAGTATTCAGGCGAATGTAGGGCATAGCACAGCAACGTTGGCAGGCCCTCAGCAACAAAGGGTATCTATCCAGGGCTTTGAAGGTTGTTTTCACCAGGAAGCTGCAAGAAGTTTTTTCGGAAAATCGGTGAAAGTAATATGTTGTTCCACCTTTAAAGAGGTAATTGATATTGCAGGCAATAAAAAGAAAAGCGATGGCGGTGTAATGGCTATTGAAAATTCCATTGCCGGGAGTATTTTACCTAATTATAATTTATTGCAAAAAAGTAATTTGACTATCGTTGGCGAAGTTTATTTACAGATTAACCAGCATTTAATGGTAAATCCTGGTGTGGAATTGGCGCACATAAAAGAAGTGCATTCTCATCCAATGGCCATACAGCAGTGCTTTGGTTTTTTAGATAAATATAACTGGAAGCTGGTGGAAAAAGAAGACACAGCACTAAGTGCAAAACAAGTACGCCAACACAAAAGCAAACACGTGGCTGCCATAGCCAGTAAACTTGCCGCCGAAATTTATGAACTTGACATTATCGCACCCAATATTCATACATTGAAGAATAATTACACCCGGTTTTTAATTTTGCAAAAAACAGGAGAAGCGGAAACAATTATCAATGCAGATAAAGCTTCCATTAATTTTCATACAGATCATTCAAAAGGAAGCCTGGCAAGAGTTTTAACGAATATTTCGGATGCAGGAATTAACCTGAGTAAGCTACAGTCTTTCCCCATTCCCGGCAGCGATTTTAAATATTCTTTTCATGCGGATGTTGAGTTTGATACGGTGGAACAGTTTTACAGGGTGATAAAAAAAATTGAACCCATTACCGAAGACATAAAAATATATGGCATTTATAAAAATGGAAAAGCAACGGCTTTATCCGTTATGAAGCCAGCACAAAAATTGAAATTAAAGGTATAAAAATAATAGCCGTTTTTTTGAGCTATAAAAGATAAGCGAATGAGTAACGAAATTGTTTTAAACCAAACAGCAACAACTACTGATGTAATGGATATGGCCGTCGCAAACAGGTTGGAAGGTATTGGCGAATATTATTTTTCTCAAAAACTGAGAGAAATAGATGAATTGAATAAATCAGGCAAACAGGTAATTAATTTGGGGATTGGCAGTCCTGATTTACCTCCGCATCCAGACGTAATAAAAACATTGCATGAAGAAGCCATCAAGCCAAATCAACATGGCTACCAGAATTATAAAGGGAGCCCGGTATTGCGCAAGGCGGTAGCTGAATGGTATAGCAAATGGTATAATATATCCTTAAATGCTGATACAGAAATATTGCCCCTAATAGGCAGCAAGGAAGGTATTATGCATATTTGTATGACGTACTTAAATCCCGGAGATGCGGTATTGATACCCAACCCGGGCTATCCTACTTACAAAAGCGCTGCAAAAATAGCTGGCGCTGAGGTGATCAATTATACATTGACAAAAGAAAATAACTGGTATCCTGATTTTACCGAACTGGAAAAAACGGATATGCAAAAAGTAAAACTGATGTTTGTGAATTATCCCCAAATGCCAACAGGCCAGCTGCCAACAAAACGATTGTTTGTACAGCTGGTTGCCTTTGCAAAAAAGCATGGGATTTTATTAGTACACGATAATCCATATAGTTTCATTTTAAATGATGAACCGGCTAGTTTATTAAGTGTGGATGGTGCTATGGATGTGGCAATAGAGTTGAATAGTTTAAGCAAATCGCACAATATGGCTGGCTGGCGAATCGGTATAATGGCCGGCGCCAAACAACGGATTGACGAAGTGCTGCGTTTTAAAAGCAATATGGACAGCGGTATGTTTTTGCCGATGCAATTGGCTGCGGCAAAAGCTTTGCAATTGCCGGCAAGTTTTCACCAGGGAGTAAATAGTATTTACCGGGCGAGAAGAAAAAAGGTTATAGAATTGCTGAAGTTACTTCATTGTACGTTTGACGAAAAACAGGTAGGATTGTTTATGTGGGCCGCTATACCAAAAGCATACAAAGATGGATATGAATTAAGTGATAAAGTGCTGTATGAATCAAATGTATTTATTACGCCCGGTGGAATTTTCGGCAGTGCGGGTGATGGTTACATACGAATCAGTTTGTGCAGCACGGAGGAAAAAATAACAGAGGCGATAGAGCGCATAAAAAATACACTATAACGAATAAAACACAGCTCTAAAGAGTAGTAAAGATTTTTTATAAAATGGACAATAATAAAGAACTGACTAACAAAAAAAACATGCCCACCGATGTAGTTACGATTGTGGGCGTGGGGTTAATAAGCGGCTCTTTTGCACTGGCCTTAAAAGAAAAAGGATTTGCAAAAAAAATAATTGGCGTAAGCCGTACTGCGGCCAGTTTGAAGAAAGCAAAAGAACTGGGTATTATTGATGAAGCATTGCCATTGGAAGAAGCAGTAAAGCAAAGTGATTTTATTTACGTGGCAATACCGGTAGACGCCACCGTGCCGGTAATGAAACAGGTAATGGATTTAATTACTGACAAACAAATGGTGGCCGACGCAGGCTCCACAAAATTTGCCTTGTGCGATGCGGTGAAAGATCATCCGATGCGGCGCCGTTTTATTGCCACGCATCCCATGTGGGGAACAGAATATAGTGGCCCGGAAGCAGCTGTGAGAGGGGCTTTTGAAGGAAGAGCATGTGTGATATGTGAAAAAGAAAAGACGGATGTTGGGGTAGTGGATACCATCGAAAATATTTACAAATCGCTTGGGATGAACATCGTGTATATGGATGCGCACGCTCATGATATTCATGCGGCCTACATCAGTCACATATCTCATATTACTTCTTTTGCATTGGCCAATACAGTATTGGAAAAGGAAAGAGAAGATGACGCTATTTTTGCACTGGCAGGTGGAGGATTTGAAAGCACCGTGCGGCTGGCAAAAAGTAATTCGGCCATGTGGGCGCCTATCTTTATGCAGAACAGGGAAAATGTACTCGATGTATTGAATGAGCACATCAGCCAGTTAAAAAAATTTAAGGCCAGCCTGGAAAAAGAGAATATGGAATATTTAACTGAACTGATGGAGAATGCTAATAGAATAAAAAGAATTTTTAAATAGTTGTTTGAATAATAATTCGCCGGATAGCGCAGCAAAAAGATATCCTGTAAATCACGCAGGTGAGATAGAGGGAAAAGAAAATATATTGATCAACCCGGTCTTAATTACTAAGGCTGATTTTGAGGCGTATTTGTTTACTAGGGGCAAAGGATGGGTTCGTTTGAAAGAAAATAGTTGCATTTTCAATCGTCGGTATAACGATCAGGAAAATGAAATTTGAAATGACGTTTGAACAATTGCAACGAACAACAAATCAATTACAGGAAAACAATGAAATAACACTGTTAGAAAACCTGTAATCACCTTTAATGAAAATGGGTATTAACGTTTAACAGTGTACTGATTGCATAGGGAAAATTATTAATTTTTAATTAAACAGCAGGTTCAGCGATAAAACTAAATTCTCAGAATGAACATATATTGGTAACAAAAACTAATTTTACAATGCAAACAGAAAACAAAACAATGAAAGAGTTAATACAGGAAAAATGGGCAAAGCGTCCATTAATTATTAGCGGCCCTTGCAGTGCCGAAACTGAAACGCAAATGCTGGAAACGGCTACCATGCTGGCTAAAACATGCAAGGTAGATATTTTACGTGCAGGCATATGGAAACCCCGTACCAAGCCCGGATTGTTTGAAGG
>JANYFI010000676.1 GCA_025362765.1 Ferruginibacter sp.
TGTTTGGCAAAAGTATAGGTTTTTATGCCACCGCTTGCCTTGATTTGTATTTTTTCAGCCAGGTGTTTCCTGATGAGTTGTACTGCTTCCACCGTAGCGCCTTTTTCGGCATACCCAGTGGAAGTTTTAATGAAATCCACACCGGCAGCGCCATACAGGTCACAGCATTTGATTATTTCCTCATTGGTTAATATGCCACTTTCAATAATTATTTTTATTATTTTATTGGCTTTTCTTATTATCTGGAGGATAGCATTTATTTCACTGGCCAGAAACTGCCAGTCGTTATTTTTAATGGCGCTGATGTTGATTACAACATCCAGTTCATCGGCACCGTCAATAATGGCCAGTACAGTTTCGGCTACTTTGGCTTCAATGGCAGAATAGCCAAATGGGAAACCAATTACAGTGGCTACTTTAACATGGCTGCCGCTTAACAGTGTGGCTGCTTTTTTTACAAACAGCGGTGGAATGCAGGCTGCTGCAAAATGATATTGCATGGCCTCAGCGCTAATTTTTTCCACATCAGCCAGCAGCGTAGTGGGTTTTAAAACAGTATGATCAATATATGCAGCAATATTCATATAAAATAATTGACTGCAAAACTACAGATTAATGTCAGTAAAATTTTAACAGGCGCATCAGCCAATGCAATCATTCACTTTAGGGCATTTCTAAAAAGCTCTTTAAAATGTGAATATTGGATAATGCTTTTATTTTCGATGATATGGCATCAATTAAATTCGTATCAAATCATTTTACCATGGCATATCAACCTGGTTTTTTCGATGTAGATAACAAAATAGAAAAGATTAAAGAATATAACAGCCCTTTGCTTCGTCTTGCCGGGTATATTGATTTCAATTTTTTCGGTGATAAGCAACAACCCACTTACAAAAACACAAATTACCAGGAATAAAAAGAAAAGTAAAACCCGTGTAAGGGTTGAACGCATATTTGGCTTTATGACCAACAGCATGAACGGCGACTTGATAAGAAGCATTGGCATGGTAAGGGCCAAAGCTGCCATTGGAATGAAAAATCTCCCTTATAATTTATTTCGATTGGTGCAGCTAAACATTGAGTTAACAGCGTAGCGATGGGCTACGTGTGCCCGTAAGTGGGCAAAGCGGCGCCAATGGCTCAAAAAAAAATTTAAAAAGGAACACTTCAATAGAATCAAACTCTAACATATTCCGATGGACGCAATATGTTAGAGTTTGTCAAAAAAAATTAGGGTTTTTAGAGGTGCCCTATATAGAATTAGAAACTAACTGTGCAAATTCATGCTAAATTTTAGACGGTATTTACCAAAAAATCACTTTAGCCAGTCAGCCAGGTGTTGAGATATAGCAGCAGACTCCACCATAAAACCATCATGGCCATAATTGCTGTCAATCGCTATTAGCGTGGCATGCGGCAGATGAGCTGTTAAAAATTGTTGCTCGGTTAACGGACAAAGTATATCGCTGCTGATACCCACTATCAACGTACGTTGTTGAATAGTTTGCAAAATTGTATGCACCTCTCCACTGCGGCCGCGGCCAAGGTGATGACTATCCATACTTTTGGTAAGCAGCCAGTAACTGTACGCATTAAAACGCTGTACCAGTTTATCTCCCTGGTATTGTATGTATGCAGATGCCTTGTAATGATCTAACTTTTCCGGATTGCCGTCAGTTTGTTGCTGCACCATAATGCCATAGTTGCGGTAAGTAAGCATACCGATGGCACGGGCTGCTTTTAAACCTTTCGCTCCGGCGTCGGGTGCAGGGTTTTGCCAGCTGCTGTCTGCCTCAATGGCCAGTCGCTGCGCTGTGTGGGTAGCAATGCCCCAGGCACTTTCCGTGGCGGAGGTGGCCAGTAAAAACAACTGTTGGATAATGTCTTTTTCCATCACGCACCATTCCATGGCCTGGTAGCCACCCATGCTGCCGCCCATCAATAAAAAAATATGTTGAATGCCCAAATGCCGGCGCAATAAAATATGGGCTTTCACCATATCGCGGATGGTGATTAAAGGGAAACTATGGTAATAAGGTTTGCCGTTTGCAGGGTTAATGCTCAACGGTCCGGTACTGCCATAGCAACTGCCAATAATGTTGGCGCACACAATAAAATATTTTTCGGGATCAATTATGTGTTGCGGTCCTACCACGCCTTTCCACCAATCCGCCGCATCTGAATTAGCTGTCAAGGCATGACAAACCCATACTACATTGCTCTTTTTTTCGTTTAATTTGCCGTAGGTAGTGTATGCAATAGTCAGTTCTGGCAGAGTGCCACCGTTTTCAAGTGTTATTGGATGTGGAAAATGAAAAAATTGCATTAAATTAAATAAGTATGTCAGTTGAAATGCAAAGTAAAGGCTTGCGGGAATTATATTTGTAAAAATTTTTTAAAATGATAGAAATAAACGTAAATCGTATTGAAGGTGATTGCGGCTTTGAGGCGACTGATGCCAATGGTCATACAATAAAAATGGATACCAGCCCTGAAACTGGTGGAGTAGATTTTGGCGTTCGTCCCATGCAGGTATTGCTGATGGGGCTTGGTGGTTGCAGTGGCATTGATATCGTAATGATTTTAAAAAAACAGCGCCAGACGGTGGAGCATTTTTCTATGAAAATTGAAGGCGAAAGGCAAAGTGGAAAAGAGCCTTCGTTATGGGAAAACGTTAAGATTGTGTTTCATCTAAAAGGTATCATTGACGAGGAGAAAGCATACCGTGCCTGCGAATTATCTATGAATAAGTATTGTTCTGTGGCCGAAACACTGCGTTT
>JANYFI010000678.1 GCA_025362765.1 Ferruginibacter sp.
TTGGAATGAACATGCTATACCACTTACGGTGAAGGATTTTTCCTGGGCAAAAGATGATGCATGGGCATCGCAGGTAATTGAACGTAACGGAAAATTTTACTGGTACGTGGCAACAGAGCATGCCACAATACCCGGGAAAGCCATTGGAGTAGCTGTGGCGGACAACCCTGTTGGCCCTTTTAAAGACGCACTGGGTAAAGCGTTGGTAACAAATGATATGACAAGCCCGGAAACTAAAATGATGTGGGATGACATTGATCCTTCGGTAATTATTGATAAGGATGGACAGGCATACCTTTTTTGGGGTAACCATATCTGTTATTACGCAAAGCTTAAAAAGAATATGATTGAACTGGATGGCGCAATTAAAACGATTGAATTACCAGCTTACACAGAAGCGCCCTGGATACACCAACGCAACGGGTGGTATTATCTTTCTTATGCCACCGGTTTCCCGGAAAAAATTGCGTATGCCATGAGCAGGAATATTAACGGACCCTGGCAGTATAAAGGGGTGTTAAACGAAATAGCAGGTAACTCAAATACCAATCACCAGGCCATCATAGATTTTAAAGAAAAGTCTTATTTTATTTATCACAATGGCAGCATACAAAATGATGGCGGAAGTTTTCGACGTTCGGTGTGTATTGACTATTTGTATTACAATGGCGATGGCAGTATTAAAAGAATTATAATGACAACTGAAGGGGTAAAGCCTGCGCTGTCTTCAACAAAAAAATAATAATTACTCATTTAAATATTTACACTTTCAATAAAAAATAATAAGTATGCGAATTAAGCAATTGCTTGCTGCAAGCCTGGTATCAATAGGATTCTTATCTGCCACTCCAATGCTTGCACAAAACAGTAACACTATCATGGTACAGGTAAATAAGCCTGTCGCGGCAGTGCAGCCTACCATGTGGGGTGTTTTTTTTGAAGACATTAATCTCGGAGCAGATGGTGGCATATACGCTGAACTGGTAAAAAACAGGTCCTTTGAATTTTATCAGCCACTGATGGGCTGGACGGTGACGCAAAATAAATTCAATGAAGGCAGTGTACTGGTGATGAACAGGGAGGAAAAAAATACGGCCAACCCCCGTTTTATCCGTATTACCAGAGATGCCGCCACTGACACACTTGGTATTACCAACGAAGGCTTCCGCGGAATGGGAATTAAAAAAGGATTGGGGTACGACTTTTCGGTAATGTATCGCCAGCCTGTTGCCGGTTTAAAATTGCATATTGAACTGATGAGTACAGCAGGTAAAGTAATTGGCGCTACAACCATTACTCCGGCGGCTACAACAAACGATAGTTGGTCGAAAGCCAGTGCCAGCTTCAATGCAACCGACACCTCTTTAAAAGGCAAATTAAATATCTGGTTTGAAGGAACCGGCAAAATTGACCTGGACATGGTTTCGTTATTTCCAGAGGATACCTGGAAAAAAAGACCCGGTGGTATGCGGGCTGATATGATTCAATTGCTGGCTGATATGAAGCCTGGTTTTATTCGTTTCCCTGGAGGTTGTATTGTGGAAGGACATGAATTATCTACAAGGTATCAGTGGAAAAAAACGATTGGTCCTGTGGAAGAACGCCAGTTAAGCATCAACCGCTGGAACAATGAATTTGCACATCGGCCTACACCGGATTATTTTCAAACATTCGGGCTGGGTTTCTTTGAATATTTTCAGTTAGCGGAAGACATCGGCGCAGCACCGTTACCGATTTTAAATTGCGGTATGGCCTGCCAGTTTAATACTGCAGAAGTAATACCAATCGATCAACTTGATCCTTATGTACAGGATGCGCTGGACCTGATAGAATTTGCCAATGGCGATATAACAACACCCTGGGGAAAAGTAAGGGCGGGTATGGGGCATCCTGCTCCCTTTAATTTAAAAATGATGGGTGTGGGCAACGAGAACTGGGGCCCGCAATATATAGAGCGGTTAAAAATATTTTCGAAAGCCATTAAAGCAAGATATCCTGAAATTAAACTGGTAAACAGTTCCGGTACCGATCCAAACGGCGAACGTTTTGATTACCTGAACGGTGAGCTAAGAAAAATGAACGCCGATATTATTGACGAACATTATTACCGCAGGCCGGAATGGTTTCTCGCCAATGCGGCACGTTATGACAATTATCCAAGAAACGCATCGAAGATTTTTGCAGGAGAGTATGCCGCTCAAAGTGATCATACAGTAAGTATCGAAAATAAAAATAATACTGAAACCGCAATAGCGGAGGCCGCCTTTATGACCGGCCTGGAACGCAATGCAGCCGTGGTAAACATGGCTTCCTATGCACCCCTGTTTGCGCACATCGATGGCTGGCAATGGACACCCGATTTGATATGGGTAAACAATGTACAATCTTATGGAACACCCAATTATTATGTACAAAAATTATACAGTCTCAATAAAGGAACCAACGTTGTACCAGCGTTAATGGATGGTAAGTCTGTTTCTGGACAGGACAGTATTTATGTTTCCGCTGTAATTGATACAAAAACCGGCGATGTAATTGTGAAGCTGGTAAATCCTTCCGCTAAGCCGGTAAGCAAAATCATTTCATTGAACGGTGCTAAAAAATTATCAGCTGCTGCTACACTAACCTTGTTAAAAAGTAAGGAGGATGGTGAAGTAAATACTTTTGCAAATCCCGATGCTGTCAGCCCGGTGATGTCAACAATTCCGGTGAAAGCGAATAAAATCGCTGCTGTTTTACCGGCACATTCATTTAGTGTATATCGCATTGGAATTAAATGAAAAATATGAAAACAATAATCGCCGTTTTATCATTGCTTGCATGCGGTACTACTTTTGCCCAGCCCAAAATAGTTATTAATGATACGTTGATACCGGTGCATGATCCTGTTATGATTCGCCAGGACAGCACGTATTATGTGTTCTGCACCGGCCAGGGGATAACAGGTTTTTCATCTCCGGATATGAAACACTGGAATCAGCTAAAACCAGTATTTGACAAAGCGCCGCAATGGGCCGTAGACGCCATACCTTCTTTTAAAGGACATATCTGGGCGCCTGATATCAGTTATCACAACGGCCAGTATTATTTATATTATGCAGTCTCCGCCTTTGGTAAAAATACTTCCTGCATTGGCCTGGCTACAAATAAAACACTGGATCCATCATCCAAAAACTTTAAATGGACAGACCATGGTAAATTAATTCAGTCGGTACCAGGCAGGGATATGTGGAATGCAATTGATCCCAACCTGATCATGGATGAAAACAATATATCCTGGCTGGTATTCGGTTCGTTCTGGAATGGAATGAAGCTGGTAAAACTGGACAATACATTAACAGCCATTGCCGAACCGCAGGAATGGTATACGGTAGCAGCCCGCAAAAGAGAGTATATATTACCTGATTCAGTTGCAGGTGATGCCGCCATTGAAGCGCCATTTATCTTCCGCCATGGAAAATATTTTTATCTCTTTGTTTCGTTTGATTATTGTTGCCGCGGAGAAAAAAGTACTTATAAAATGATGGTGGGCAGAAGCGAAAAAGTAATGGGTCCTTATGCAGACAGGGATGGTGTTCCGATGAATTTGGGTGGCGGCAGTTTGGTATTG
>JANYFI010000686.1 GCA_025362765.1 Ferruginibacter sp.
GCGGCCTATTACAGCGAAGCTGTGCTGGAAACTTCGGTAAAAATGATCAACAGCCTTAGCGCAGACTTAAATATAATGCGACCACAAATGATGGAAACTGGCCTGGAAAGTGTCGCTTATAATTTAAACCGTCGTAGCAATAACCTGCAGTTTTTTGAATTTGGCAAAACATATAGCACCAGCGCCATTGGCATTTATGCAGAACAGCAACATATCAGTATTTATATTACCGGTAAAAAGAAGGAAGATGGGTGGAAGGGTAAGGGCGAAAAAGCTGATTTTTATTTTGCAAAAGCCATCTGCGAAAACATACTTAATTTACTTGGTCTCCGCATTACAGCTTACCATACAGAAGAGAACGACAAATTAGACTTGTTCGCAAAAGCGTTTATAAAAAATGATGCTGTTGCTGCGATTGGCTCGGTAAATAAAAAAACGCTGGAAAAGTTTGACATAAAACAACCTGTTTTTTATGTGGACATTGATTGGGATAAAATTGTGCTGCTGAATAAATCGCTTAAAATTTCTTTTTCAGAAATACCTAAGTTTCCAGCGGTACAACGGGATCTTTCCATTGTAGTAGATAAAGCGCTGCAATATCATCAGGTAGAAAAAGCTACCCTTGCAGCCAAAGTAAATAAGTTAACAGCCCTAAATCTTTTTGATGTTTTTGAAAGCGAAAAACTGGGCGCCAACAAAAAATCAATGGCGGTCAGTCTTACTTTTTCGGATGAAGAAAAAACCATGACTGACAAGGATATTGATAGCATGATGAATAAAATCATTGCCAGTTATGAGAAAGAATTGGAGGCTGAAATAAGAAAATAACCCACTTTTGAAGAAATGGCATGAAAATGATATAATTTTCGGCAATCATTATGGCAGTTGTAGAAGAAAATATTAGCAGGCTAAACCAAAAACTACAGCAATTGCTGAAGCAATATCTTTTTTTGCGAAAAGAAAATGAAAAGCTTCGGTTGACTGTCGCCAATTTGCAAACTGCCAGGGAACTGGAAACAGAAAAAATCAGCAAACTGGAGCAGCAGGTAAGCATTTTAAAATCATCCATTGGGCAAATGAAAGAGCCGGATAAGAAAATATTTGAAAAACAAATCAATCAGTACATTAAGGAAATTGATAAATGTATCGGGCTGCTAAGCGAATAAACCATGTCAGAACTCATCCCCATCAATATTGTAATTGGCGACAGAACCTACCGCATTAAAACCCTTCCGAAAGATGAGGAGGTAATCCGCAAAACCCTGAAGACTATTAACGACAAAATAATTGAATTTAAAACCCAGTTTGGTGGCAAAGACATGCAGGACTATATTGCCATGGTAATGATTTGGTATGCCACCCTCGCCAATGCCGACAGCAATCCCGTATTGGAAAAAGAAGTAACAGACGCTTTACTTAAAATGGAGCTGGCTATTGATAAAGCACTGTAAATTACTTTAATAAACACTTTTTAGCCACTCCCTACTCTCTAAAAATTCATTATCTTCGCGCCCAAATCTCACAATCGTTTAATTGTGGGATTAGAAGTGTATACCAGATTGTGAACCGTTTAAAAACAAAAAATTATCAATGGAACCTACCATACTTTACATCATCATTGGTGCCGTAGCTTTAGTGATAGGCGTTGTACTGGGCAAAATTATTTTTGCTAAAAACACAAAAAAACAAATAGAAGAAGCTGAACAACAGGCAAAACTTATTTTAAAAGAAGCTGAATTAACGGCGGAAAATTTAAAGAAAGAAAAGGAACTGGATGCCAAAGAAAAGTTTGTGCAGATGAAAGCTACGCATGAGAAGGATGTTATGCAGCGCAACCAGAAGATTGTTGATGCTGAAAACCGGATCAAGCAAAAAGAACAAGGCATTAACCAGAAAGAAGGTAACCTTGATAAACAGGTAAAGGAAAACGAAGCGATCAAGGAAACCCTCAGCAGGCAAATTGATGTGGTAAATTCCAAACGCACTGAATTGGAAAAACACCAGGAGGAACATATCCGC
This sequence comes from Ferruginibacter sp., assembly GCA_025362765.1. Taxonomy (GTDB): domain Bacteria; phylum Bacteroidota; class Bacteroidia; order Chitinophagales; family Chitinophagaceae; genus Ferruginibacter. The sequence continues at coordinate 2,020 of JANYFI010000686.1, forward strand.
CGGCTTGAAAAAGTTGCGGGACTTTCTGCTGAGGAAGCGAAGGGGCAATTAATTGAAAGCCTGAAACAGGAAGCACATACCAAGGCCCTGGTTATTCAGCAGGAGATTATTGAAGAGGCAAAATTAAAAGCCAATAAAGAAGCACGCAAAATCGTCATTCAAACCATTCAGCGCACGGCTGCAGAACAGGCCATTGAAAATTCCATCACGGTATTTAACCTGGAAAGTGACGAAATAAAAGGTTCCATCATTGGCCGCGAAGGCCGCAATATCAGGGCCATTGAAGCTGCCACCGGAGTGGATTTAATTGTGGATGATACTCCTGAAGCCATCGTTTTATCTTCTTTTGATCCGTTGCGCCGGGAGATTGCCCGTTTATCGTTGCAGCGCCTCGTGGCCGATGGCCGTATTCATCCGGCACGTATTGAGGAAGTGGTAGAAAAAACTAAAAAACAACTGGATGACCAGGTAATGGAAATAGGCGAACGTACCGCCATGGAACTGGGTGTACATGGGTTGCACAAGGAATTAATAAGAATGGTTGGCCGTATGCGTTTCCGCTCTTCTTATGGACAAAACCTATTGATGCATAGTCGGGAAACTGCTAACCTGTGTTCAATAATGGCGGCTGAATTGGGTATGAATCCTAAATTAGCAAAACGTGCCGGGCTGTTACATGATATTGGCAAGGTGCCGGATGAGGAAACAGAATTGAGCCATGCTTTGTTAGGTGCAAAGCTGGCCGAAAAATATGGTGAAAATCCGGCGGTAGTAAACGCTATCGGTGCTCACCACGATGAAATGGAAATGCAATATGTAATTTCTCCCATTGTACAGGCCTGCGATGCCATCAGCGGTGCAAGGCCCGGTGCCAGGCGGGAAATTATGCAGCAATACATACAACGCATTAAAGACCTTGAAAACCTTGCCCAAGGCTATCAGGGCGTTGAAAAAGCCTATGCTATCCAGGCAGGACGGGAATTGAGGGTAATTGTAGAAGCAGATAAAGTAAGCGATGGCGACAGTGATAAATTAAGCTTTGAAATTGCGCAAAAAATTCAAACAGAAATGACTTTCCCGGGGCAGATTAAAGTAACCGTAATACGTGAAAAACGGGCGGTGAATATTGCACGATAATATTGAGCAAAAAGCAGCGAATCAAATCGCAGCTTTTTTTTACAACTTTGGATTTTTAGATGAACCAACACGTCCTTATTGGAAATTTTTCAAAAAACAGACAGAATTGAAAAAATATCCATTATTCATTTTACAATTATCAATTAAACCCCTACCTTTGCCGTCCGTTAAAAATAAAGATTATGAACGCAGTTTCTTTTGTACACGAGCAACTTACCGCTAAACCAACACTTCCTGCATTTAAAGCAGGCGATAATATTACTGTTAACTATAAAATAGTAGAAGGCAGTAAAGAACGTATCCAAAGCTTTAAGGGCGATGTGATCAAACGCCAGGGCGTTGGCGCTACCGCTACTTTTACCGTACGTAAAATGAGTGATGGCGTTGGTGTTGAACGTTTATTTCCTTTCTATTCTCCGAATATTGAAAGCATAGTATTAAACAAAGTAGGTAAGGTACGTCGTGCGAAGCTGTTTTACCTTAGGGAAAGAAGCGGTAAAAGTGCCCGTATTCAGGAAAAAAGAATGGCAGTTGCGCTTAAGAAAAAGTAATTTGCTATCAACATATTTAAAAAGCGATGATCAGGTGACTGGTTATCGCTTTTTTATTGGCGCACGCATTAGTATTATTTAAATGGAACGATTATTGCCTATGATATGAATCTTTATCATTTTTTTAAATTACCCTTCCCTAAACCGTACGCTATGAGAAAATTAATCTTGTCTTTCCTGTTTATGTTACCCCTTGTCGCATTTATTTCCTGTTCAAAGGGCATTACTACCTACGAAGCCGCTAATGGCAAAGCCAAATGTGGCCGGTATTTAAGATAGCGCATTTGCAAAAAGAAAAGATTTGATTATTAACAATCAAAAAACCGGGAAAGAAGATATTTCTTTTATCTTTGTCACCTAAATTTTACATCATGTTATTATCAAGTTTAAATGCTGTTTTCTTAATTGGAATGCCTGGTGGATCTGAATGGATCTTTATTTTGCTGGCAGTTGTATTGTTATTTGGTGGAAAGAAAATTCCCGAGCTAATGAAAGGAATTGGCAAAGGTGTAAGAGATTTTAACGATGCCAAAACCAGTGTAAAGAACGAAATTGAAGAAGGCATGAAGGAAAAAGACAAAGACCAGGAAATAATCGAATTAAGGCAACAACTGGAACAAAAAAGAGCACAGGAAGCACAGGCCCAGAGTGCATCTAAATAGATTTTAGTACTACATAAACTTACGGCTGAAGTGATTTTTCTGTCAGGTATCCATTAAATTGGCTATAAAACAGGACATTACACTTCAGCCTGTTTTATACATACCCATCAAATTATATTTTTTGTTTAGCTCCATTAAAGAATACCAGCAGCAATTGATTGCAGGCAATACAACCTGTGTTGCTGCGGTTACCCATTTCCTGCAAACAATAAATAACAAAAAACAACTCAACGCTTTTACCGAAGTCTTTGGGGACGAAGCGCTCAAAAAGGCCGCTGAACTGGATGCCTCCAGAAAAAATGGTAAAGTAACAGGCCGTTTACATGGGGTGGTAATTGCCATTAAAGATGTGATTTGTTATAAAGACCATACTGTTACAGCCGCTTCAAAAATTCTTACAGGTTTTACATCCGTTTATAGCGCTACCGCCATACAAAAATTAATTGATGAAGAAGCCATTATCATTGGCAACTGCAATTGTGATGAGTTTGCCATGGGCAGTACCAATGAAAATTCTACGTACGGCAATGTATTAAATGCATTGGATGAAACAAAAGTGCCTGGAGGATCTTCCGGAGGCAGCGCTGTTGCAGTACAAGGTGGCATGTGTATGATTAGCCTGGGAAGCGATACAGGCGGCTCCGTGAGACAGCCGGCTGATTTTTGCGGTATTATAGGATTAAAACCAACCTATGGCAGAATATCCAGGTATGGCCTGATTGCATATGCTTCTTCCTTTGACCAGATTGGAATTTTTGGCAATTCTGTAGAGGACGTTGCAATAGCACTGGATGTAATTTCCGGACCAGATGAGTATGACAGTACTGCCTTGCAACAACCATTTGCCAAAGAGGAAATAATTTCTGCAAACAACACATTGCAAGCCGTTCCAGCAAATAAAAAATACCGCATTGCCTATTTTGAAGACGCCTTACAGCATCCGTCGCTGGATAAAGAAATTAGCAGTGCCATTTTTACCACCATCAACCAATTAAAAGCCGAAGGACATACAGTTGAGCGGGTTAATTTCGATTTGCTTGAATACATTGTTCCTGCCTATTATGTTTTAACCACAGCAGAAGCCAGCAGCAACCTTAACCGCTTTGATGGTGTGCGTTTTGGACATCGTACAACAGAAGCGGT
>JANYFI010000699.1 GCA_025362765.1 Ferruginibacter sp.
AGACATTATTGTTAAATGTTCTGAGTAACCTGGTTTACTTAAGTAGTAACATAACTCCTAATCTGCTTTTAAGCTTTTTACCGGATTGGCAACGGCTGCTTTTATTGCCTGGAAACTCACGGTTACTATGGTCAGCACCATAATGCCGATAAATGCCAGTAAAAAAATAGTGATACTCAAATCTGTCTTATAGGCATATTGTTCAAGCCATTGGTGTAGCGCCCACCAGCTTAAAGGAAATGCAATGACAACTGCGATAACCGCAAGTTTTAGAAAATTTTTTGATAGTATATAAACTACCCCCGAAACCGACGCTCCCAATACTTTCCTTATGCCAATCTCTTTGGTCCGCAATTTTGCATTAAAGAGCGCCAGACCAAAAAGACCTAAACAGGAAATCAAAATAGCCAGTGCCGCAAAATATCTTGAAAGTGAAGAAACACGTTGCTCGCCTGCGTACAGAATTTGATATTTTTCATCCATAAAATTATACTTGAAAGTATACCCGGGATTAAATTTCGCATACAACTTGCCCAATTGACTTAATGTTTCTTTTTCTTTTCCCCCTTTTATTTTCATTACAAAGGAAAGAGTCTCTGACGGTTCAAATCGCATAACGATTGGGGGAATCTTTTCGTGGATAGAATTTGCAAAAAAATCTTTGGCAACTCCAATGATAGTCCTTTCTTTCCCCCACATTTTTATGGTTTTACCTATGGGATTTGTTAAGCCCATTGCTTTGATAGCCGTTTCATTGAATACCAGGTTATCGCCTTCGGCCCCAAAACTTCTGGAGAAACTTCTTCCTTCATCCATGGTGATGCCGAGCGTTTCCGTCAAATCATAGTCTACTGTTTTGACTGAAAATACTACTAACTGGTTTGGTTGTTTACCTGGCCACTCTATACCGGCAGTTGTTGAATTATCGCCCGTTGAAGCGATTGCGCCATTTATGGCAGAGGCTTTCATAACACCCGGAAGCGTTCTGGCCTCATTCAAAAAACTTTCGGAGGTTTCCATCAACGGTCCCTCTTTGTCAATATACACTACATTATCACGATCATAACCAAGGTTCATAGTCTGGATAAACTGACCCTGACGGTATATTGTAAGCACGGAAACAATAAGAAATAAGGAGACCACAAATTGAAATACTACAAGTCCATTTCGTGCCAGCAATTCGCTGAAAGAACTTTTGTGTTTGCCCTTTAACACACTGATGGCTTTGATACCTGAAAGATAAAACGCTGGGTAATAACCGGCAAGAAGTCCTGTTAAAACTGCTCCTGCAAACAAATAAAATATACTTAATGGACTGATATGAAGTGAAAGAGACTTTCCCGTAATTGCGTTAAACTCAACTGTCAATAATAAAACCAGGCCCACAGCTAACAACAGGGATACCAGGATGGTCATTACAGATTCGGCCAAAAACTGAAAAACCAATTCCTTCCTTGTAGCACCAACTGCTTTTTTTACTCCTATTTCTTTTTCTCTTGTGGAAGCAGTGGCGGTAGAAAGATTGATGAAGTTGATACATGCAATAACCAGGATAAAGAGCCCAATGATAGAAAATAATTTTACATAGCCGATTCTTCCTCCTGCCTGAATGCCATTCTCATAATTACCGTACAAGTAAGCGCTTGAATACGGCCTTACAAAAATCGTAAAACGGTCATCTTTGCTGTATTTTTTTACGAGACCTTTTATTTTTTGATTAAAAGCTACAACATCAGTCCCTTTTTTTAATAACAGGAAAGTATTTGTGCCTTCATTGTTCCATTCTTTGAAGTTAGGTATTAATTCAAAAAGCGAAGACTTGGTCAAAACGAAATCAAATTGCTGTGTGCTACTGGCGGAAGTATTTTCAAAAACTCCGGAAACTGTGGCGATATTTTTTTTGCCGGTAATTTCCCATTCAAAAGATTTGCCAATGGGATTAACATTGGTCCCAAATAAACTAACTGCTAAAGTCTTTGAGATGACAACAGATTCTTTGTTTTTCAATACCTGCGAAGCCTGGCCCTGCACCAGGTTGTACGAAAACATTTCAAAGAACTTTTCATCGGCAAAAACACCGCCGGATTTAATAATTTCATTCTTACTTGTTTTGAGATTAAAAAAATAACCTTCATTTACCAACGAAAAAAAAGTAGTGGCAGACTCAACTTCAGGAAGATCTTTGGCCATCGTTTCGGCCAATAAACCTTGTGTACCGATGCCCACTTCGATTTTATCATTGTTCTTGCTCACCTCCATTACCTGGTAAAGTCGGGAATCATTTTTGTGAAATTTATCCTTCGACAATTCATCCTCTACCCACAAAAATATCAATATCACACTGGCGAGTCCAACAGACAATCCAATAGTATTGATAATAAACGAGCCCTTGTTTTTAATAAGATTTCTCCATGCTATTTTACAATAATTTTTTATCATGGTTAGGCTGTTTAGGCGTTTAGACGTTTTATCTTTCCCAGATCATTTTGACAACTTTGATTTTATTTTGAGTCTTCACATTATCCATTATCAATTAAAAAATTATCCATTACCCTACTCTGCTTTTAAACTACTCACCGGGTTTACCAATGCTGCTTTGATTGCCTGGAAACTTACCGTAGATACTGCGATCACCAATGCAATGATCCCGGCCACTGCAAATACCCACCAGCTAATAGCCGTTTGGTAAGCAAAATCCTGCAGCCATTTGTGCATTACCCACCATGCAAGCGGAAATGCTATGATGCAGGCAATGAGTACCAGTTTTACAAATTCTTTGGAAAGCATATTGGTCACTTCAAGTACGCTGGCGCCAAGTACTTTACGAATACCAATTTCTTTGGTACGCTGCCGGGCTGTAAACATGGCAAGGCCAAAGAGTCCTAGGCAGGCAACAAAAATGGTCAGTCCTGCAAAAATCCCGAGGATGATCCCAATTTTTTGTTCTCCTTTGTAAGTATTATTAAAACGGTCATCCAGGAAAGAATAGCTTATGGGATCTTCTGCCCCCAGCTCTGTCCAGCGCTTTGCAAGCATGGCCGTTAGTGCTGTCACTTCAGTGGTCTTTAATTTTGCGATCAGTGTACCATGGTTTGGCGCATACGACATTACCAGCGGAGAGATACGCTCGTGCAGGGACCTGAAATTAAAATCCTTTACAACACCTATCACATGATAATTCACTTTCTCTCCTTTGTTTGTACTGTACAAAATATTATGGCCAACTGCGCCTTTCTCCCAACCCAGCACCTTCGCTGCAGTTTCATTGAGTATAACGGCAGATGAATCCGTAGAAAATTCTTTTGAAAAATTTCTGCCCGTCTGCAGGCGAATGCCGAGGGTGGCGATATAATTTTCGTCTACATCATACCGCAGCGTTTTTATAAGCTGGCCCGGATTCTGTTCAGGCGATACAAAAAAATTGTTGTTGTCGCTTTGCCCCGCAGGTAAATAGCCCGAGCCACTTACACTTGCCACCCGGGTATCGCTCATTAACTGCTGATAAAATATCTCCTGGTTTTTTCCAAGCGTCCAAACGTTGGGAATGATCAGTACCTGGTCTTTACTATAACCTACATCTTTATTTTGCATATAGTGAAGTTGTTTGAAAACAACTGTGGTGCCAACCACCAGTATGATAGAGATAAAAAACTGGAACACTACCAGGCTGCTTCGCAGGCCAATCCCTTTTTTACCAGGGATAAATTTTCCCTTCAATACGGTTACAGGTTTAAAAGAAGAAAGATAGAACGCAGGGTAACTGCCGGCAAGCACGCCGGTAAATAATACAAACAACACAAGGCCGGGTAATAAGAATGGATGATCAGCGAACCTCAGGCTAAGGCTCTGGCCTGTTAACGTGTTAAAGGCAGGTAACGCTGCATATATAAAAGTGATGGCCAGCAACAATGCGATGGCTGAAATAATGATTGATTCAAAA
>JANYFI010000720.1 GCA_025362765.1 Ferruginibacter sp.
CCCAAATATGTAGACTTACCTGAGGTAGAAAATTTTGTACAACCCTATACAAACGTTGTCGAAAAATACAAAGCAGTATTGCAATCGATTGGAGGAACCGTGTACGAAGTAAAAAATATTGCGTCTGCTGTTGCTGCTTTAAAAGAACAGTTTAGCGCAGCAGGTAGAATTATTTCGGTGCTGGCTGAATTTTCGCCGTATGCAACATTGTACCAGCAAGGAAATGATCCGCACTTACTAAACGATGTGGATGTTGCCATAATTTCAGCCCACTTTGGTGTAGCGGAAAATGGTTCGGTTTGGGTAACAGAAATTATACTGCAGGAACGGGTATTGCCTTTTATTTGTCAACACCTGGTAGCAATTATTCAATCTCAAAATATTGTTGATACCATGCACGCCGCATACAACCTTATTGCCGGAACAAATTATGGCTTTGGTGTTTTTATCGCAGGCCCTTCCAAAACGGCCGACATTGAACAGTCATTAGTATTGGGTGCGCATGGCCCCCGAACTATGACGGTGTTTATAGTTGATCAGGAATAAAATCTACGAAGTTTATTTGGTGAAAAGACTTGTATTATAAACAAGCAAAAAACGCTGGCAGGTAAAAGATTGAGGCAAGTGAATTAATTGATCCAGTTAAATTCATACTCAAGCGGAGCTTTAATACTTCGACCGGCAACTTTTCTAAATCTTTCAGGAAGCGCCATTAAATAATCTCTCGCCTTTTCCCCTTTATCGTTTAGATCTTTGATGTTGCCAATATTCCAGTCAACCAACAATGATTCAAGAATATCCGTATAGTCCCAACTGGTGTAGACTCCGAGCCGTTGCGCTGCATCACTAAAATGAGAATAAGCGGTGCCGATTGTTTCTCCCTGCTGCCGGAGAAAATGCGCAGGCATAACAATTTTTCGTCGCATCATATATTCAAATGCAACCATCATCTCGCTGGGGTCAAGTTCAAATATCCCGCTTACGAAACTTTTATATGCTCTTGCATGACGTGCTTCATCCGCCGCAATTACGCCACATATTTTTGACAATTGCGCATTGCCATGTTGTTTGGCTAAAGTAGCGGTTCGCCGGTGTGAAATATTGGTCGCCAATTCCTGAAAAGAAGTGTATACAAAATTTTTATAGGGATCGGTGCTTGTACCAATATCAAAGCCGTCGGCTATCAAATGCTGTGTGCTGATTTCCATTTGGCGCATATTAACCCGACCAGATAAATAAAGGTATTTGTTCAACAGGTCGCCGTGCCGGTTTTCTTCTGCCGTCCACATCCTAATCCATTTAGCCCATCCCTGGGGTTCATGTTTGGTGATACCTTCCACGTCCATTAGCCAGCTTTCATAAGTTGGCAATGCTTCTTCTGTAATTACATCACCCACCAACACAGCCAGGTAATCATAAGGCAGTTCCTTACATTGCTCCTGCAGCTCCTTTATTTGAGCGGTAAAATTTTCAGCACTGCTTTCCGGAAGAAAATCAGTTGGCTGCCAATTTTCATCTATTTTTTTCAAAAATTCATCAACAATACTATCAATTTTTTGTCCTAAAAAATTCATCACCTCAATTCTGCTATGCTTATTTATAATCATGATGGTTATACAATTCTTAAACTAATTGGTTGTGGTTTACTATCGGTGTTTAGCGCCAAAGGTACGTTTTTTTTGACTGACAGCTTTCGATGTTACCTCTTGAAGGACTATGAAAAAAACAGTCAAACTATTTTCTTGTTGGATTGTAAAAATTAAGTGTTGTTAAAATATTAAATACCATACTTTCTTTTAATATCCCTGTCGTTTTCCCTTTCTTTGATGGTTTCTCTTTTATCGTATATCTTTTTCCCTTTGCCAAGCCCGATCTCCATTTTAAAAAAGCCTTTGTCAGTTAAAAATATCTTTAAAGGAATAATTGAATAGCCTTTTTCTTTAGTTTTTGCCTCCCATTTGCGCAGCTCTCTCTTGTTTAAAAGAAGTTTTCGTTCCTGAAGAGGCGGGTGGTTGTTATAGGTACCAAAACTATATTCAGAAATATGGAGACTCTTTACATATAATTCGCCCTTATCAAAATAGCAATAACTATCATTAAAACTTGCTTTGCCACCGCGAAGACTTTTTATTTCAGTGCCAGCAAGCACAATGCCTGCTATATATTTATCCTCAAAAAAATATTCGTGATATGCCTTGCGATTACTAATTTCCAAACGTTTAATTTTTGCAAAAATAACGATTATAAACAAATACTATAAGTCTTGCACTTTGCATAGCAAATTCGGTTCTATTATGACTAAATAACAAACCGCTCCCTATTAATGTGAGTTCAAGTAAAAGGAGCGATACCACACTTCAAGTTATTAAAAAGCTTTTGAATCAATGGCGTCAAATATTAAACCCTCTCAACACATCTTCAATATACATCTAACTAGCTATATTCTTTAAACAATTCATTTTACCGATCATCTGGCTATTTTACCATTTGTAACAATTCATAAATGAAAAAAATATTGTAATATGCTAACAATCAATTAAATACACCATAACATACTATTAAGTACAAACTATTACTATAAAATAAATGGTACTTTATATTGCATAGTACTAAAATTATTTTATCTTTGCTATATCAAATCAAACAAAAACAATTAACAATTAAAAATTAAAGTCATGAAAAAGTTCATATTCGCATTTTACGTTGCAGCCCTCGTTTTAATGATTCCTGCAATTTTCATTGGTTACTTATATACCGATAATAATAGTGTAAGTAATGCTAAAAGTGCGTCCAAAATGAAGGGCGTTCTAGTGCAGCCTGTAAATACAACCCAGGAAACGAGCTTTAAACCGGGGGTAGTATTTACAATTAAAGGAGTGTAAAATCTTGGGATTGCAAAATATTTCTGAAAAAAGATGGTTGGTTACCTGCATGGTGAACATGTATGGAGGTTTGTCAACTATGAAATAACATACCCGAGGGGAGAATTAAAGTTTTTGAAACGCGGCCAACCCCATGCCGGCACTGAACTAAATAAAAAAAGGGCCAGGATAAAAATCCAGCCCCGTTTAAATCCAATATCCTATGAAAAACCGAGGTAAAAGTAAATACATTAGGGCAAATAAAAAATACCCTAAAAAGGGTATTTATGAAGAGTTGAGGTTTTAATTTCCTATATTTTTTTGTATTTGCGATTTTTTAAAAAATATCCACAAAATGCAAAGATTGAAAAATAATTATTGCTACTATAGAGTTATTACTATTCTATTTTGATAAAACAGATGGCGGGCATTTCCACCTTTTTAAAATCATTGGTTATAGTATCAAAATAGCGAAGCAACACTATGCCATCTGCTCCAATACCTGTAACTACCAGTTGAATATTTTTATTAGCTTTAAATGCTACTACATCACCAATTTCAAATAAGTTGTTCATACTGCTAAATTTTGCGGTAAGGTAGTTATTTTCAATAGGAATGGCACTAACTTTTATACCTGATGTCATTATAAAAATTCAATTCTGCTAATGGAAATAGAATAAATCTATTGAAAGAATTTATCAGTGTGACCTGGTTCAAGTCCGGCCTTGGTATAACTTCTAAAAAATTCATCCGCTGAAATATATCCGCTTCCCTTTATTGAAAATAATACGGATAGTATCAGCACTATTACAGACAACAACAATTCAGTATTGGAAAAACTCATGCCTTGTTTACTGTTTACAAAAACAATTGCCCCTAAAAGAATAACAATCTGAATAACACACATCCAGCGTGTAAAAAGCCCTACCACTATGAAAAAGCCACCCAACAAATTGAGGTAGGTTATTATAAAAGCTATTATCTGGCTGTTTTTGTTCAGAATTTCAAAACCGCCTGTTTTTAACATGGACTCCAGCCCGACAGCGTCTTTAAAAAACGAAAAACCTTTCCATACAATAATAATCCCTAAAATAATACGTAAAATAGTAAGCCATTTAGGCTGCGGGCGGTTTGCTTTTAATGGAGATATATCCGTAGTCATAACAGGTAGTTTTAATGATAATGAAATAAATTCAACAACAAAAAATAACTGCGATTACATGAGGCAATGTGAGTATAAATATAATTATTCTTCACCAATACTCACAGATAATAGCATGAAACATGCTACCATCATCCATTTTTTATGCCAATTAAATAATTACGTGAGTATTGCGGGTTTTCTTTCACATAAAATTGAGAAGAGTTAAAATTTTTGTCACCCCATTTTTTCTTCCAACTCCATTACTTTTTCAAATACCGTTTCATATTCCTTATTCAGGTTGCTGAGCTCAGTCGCAAGGGATTTATATTCGTTTTCAGTTTGCTGAAACTTTTCTTTGTTACCATATCCTTCCGGCGAAGCCATTGTAGTTTCCAGCAATGCTTTTCGTTTATTAAGTTGTGCCAGTTTTTCCTCAATCTGTTGAAAGCGGGTTTTATTTTTCTGGTATTCTTTTTTTAACTCTTTATCTACAGGAGTTCGGTGCGTTGCAGCTACAGGTTCTGCTACTGCCTCTTTTTTTGCTACAGGTTCTTTAGTATTTTTCTGCTCTGTATTTTTTGAGCCCGCATCCGCCAGCCTGGCCGCCGCCAGTCTTCTCTCTTTCCAGTCTTCCCACTCTGCATAACTACCCTTGAACTCTACAATTTTATGGTCTTCAATTTCCCATATTTTATTGGCAATCTTGCTTACAAAATGCCGGTCATGACTTACAAATACAATACTACCTTCGTAATTATTTAATGCTCCAATCAACAGATCAACGGAATGTATATCCAGGTGATTGGTAGGTTCATCCAGCATCAAAAAGTTCGCTTTACTTACGATTGTTTTAGCCAAGGCAACCCTTGCTTTTTCTCCACCACTCAATACTTTAATCTTTTTGTCAACATCATCTCCGCTAAATAAAAAACAGCCAAGCAAACTTCTTAATTCCAAATCGGTTTTGCCACTCCGGCTTTCCCTCATTTCATCCAGTACCGTATTATTGATATTTAATGCTTCAAGCTGATGTTGTGCATAAAAAGATTCTTCTACATTGTGACCCCAAATTCGTTCCCCGGTAAATTGCTCATTGCCTACAATCACCCGCAGTAAAGTTGATTTACCTTTACCATTAGCTCCAATAAGGGCAATTTTATCGCCGCGGTCAATTTCAGCCCCGGTATCTTCCATAATTACCAGGTCGCCAAAACTTTTTGACACATGTTTTAATGTACACAAAACTCTTCCCGGTTGCTTGTCTACGGAAAAATTGATGCGCATATTGGGCCTTTCAATTTCCACGTTTTCAATACGGTCAAGCTTTTCCAGTCGTTTTACAATACTCTGCGCAGCCGCGGCCTTACTGGCTTTTGCCTTAAAGCGTTCTACAAATCGTTCGTTCTGGCGAATATAATCCTGTTGGTTTTCATATGCTTTTTGTTGCATGTCTACCCGCAGGGCTTTTTCGGTTTCATAGTAACTGTAATTGCCGGTATAAAAATGTAATTTTTGCTGATAAAGTTCCACTACTTTATTTACCATTCTATCCAAAAAATAACGATCGTGGCTTACCATTACTACAGCACCCTGGTAATGAATCAGGTATTTTTCCAGCCATTCAATACTTGGTAAATCCAGGTGATTCGTTGGTTCATCCAATAACAATACATCGGGATGCATCAATATCATTTTTGCCAGCAATACCCGCATACGCCAGCCTCCGCTAAAAAGTTTGTAAGGCTTGTGTAAGTTTTCGTTGGTAAATCCGAGGCCTTGTAAAATTTCCTCTGTTTTATGGTGAATATCGTATCCTCCCAACACTTCCAGTTCATGCAACTTTTCTGAATAGTCGTGTGC
>JANYFI010000730.1 GCA_025362765.1 Ferruginibacter sp.
GTTTAATAAAATCGCTTGCGTTAGGATGCTTAAATTTCCATTCCTTGTAATACTCAAGCAATATTTTATCCCGGGTGGCTGCACCGGTAATATAGCCCAACTGTTCAAGAAATACGGCTCCTTTACTATAAGCAGCCACGCTATAGCCAACATTGGTATTAAAATGATCGGCATGCGTGGTAAGGGGCTCTTCCCACTCGCTTTTAGCAATAAAATAATAGGACTTATAATTATCTGCGTGTTCCAGGGGTAGCAGGGACGCTGCAGAATCCAGCGCTTTAATCACCAAGGGATTCGCAGCATTCTTGACACGGGTAACTTTATCCCTGTAATAACCTTCTACCAGGTCCGTGGCATACTCTGTAAACCCTTCATCCATCCAGGCATATAAACTCTCGTTGGTGCCCAGCATCATCTGATACCAGCTATGCATCCATTCGTGAAAAACAGTTCCCAGCCCCGGACCACTGATCAGCGTAGCCATGGGGTACTCCATACCGCCATCACCTCCTTGTATAAATGAATATTGTGGATAAGGATATTTTCCAAACTTAGCTTCTATAAATGGCAACACGGTCACGGCAGCATTGGCTACTGTTTCCCATGCTTCATCATTTGCGGGATCATTTTCTTTATAATTATATATGATATTCAGCATGGGGGTACCGTTGGGCATTTTTCGCACCAGGTGCTTGTAATCAGGATCAGCAGCCCACATAAAATCATGTACATTATTGGCAACAAAATGCCAGGTACGTTTTGCCTTCGCCGTAGGTTTTAGTTCAGTGCCCGATGCGTCATACCCCCAGCCTATTTCAGCGGCATTCATCAATACACCACTGCCGCCCAGTTTATAAGTTTTATCAATATTAATGGTTACATCAAAATCTCCCCAAACGCCGTAAAACTCCCTCGCAACATAGGGCGTAGGATGCCAGCCTTCATAATCGTACTCACACAATTTGGGATACCACTGGCTCATACTGTAACGAACGCCGGTAGTGGGATTATCTCTCCCGCTCCTGCGTACCTGCAAAGGTATCTGCGCTTCAAATTCCATGTCAAAAACCACTGATGATTTTGGTGCAATTGCTTTCGTAAGGTCAACCTCCAAAATAGTTTCGTGGTATTTTAATGGCTGTACTACACCATTCATTTTTAATGAAATAATTTTCTGGTAGCCAATTTCATCATTTTTTAATTTGCTGATACGATCCTTTACCCTACCGTCCCAATCGGGTCTCCCGTTCACCAACGTTTTACCTAGCTCCTGGCTGCGAACATCCATGCTGCTGTTTGGCTGAAATGCATTGAAGTAGAGATGATAAAATACCTTCTTTAATATATCGGGAGAATTGTTGGTGTATACCAGTTTTTGCTTGCCGGTAAATTGATTGGTAACGGCATCTACGTCTACGATCATTGTGTATTTAACGTGTTGCTGCCAACGGTCTGGCTGTGCAATTGCCAACTCACCAAAAGTCGAAAATAACAGCAGGAAAAGAATGGATCTATTCATATTCATTTGATTTTTTTAATCATCCGTTTCGGCATACAGACCTTTATAAAACTAATATATTCCAAACAGACTTTCGTTAACAGATGGTTATTCTACCTTGCCCATTTATTTCCTTTTTAAAGAAAACGCCCTGATGGTTTCACTTAAGCCATACCCGCCAATACAATCACTATCTCTCCCTTTACAGGTTTAGCATTGAAATGATCATACACCTGTTGTAAGGTTCCTCTTTTATTTTCTTCAAATTTTTTTGTCAATTCACGGCTCACACAACATTGCCTGTCTGCACCAAAATATTCAATAAAATTATGCAGGGTTTTTACCAACCGCATCGGGCTTTCATAAAAAACCATTGTCCTTTCTTCCTGCGCCATCTTTTTTAAAAATGTCTGCCTGCCTTTTTTCAATGGCAAAAATCCTTCAAAACAAAAACTGGTGATGGGCAATCCGCTGTTTACCAATGCCGGTACAAAAGCCGTTGCACCCGGTAAACATTCTACTTTAATATCGTGTTTTACACATTCCCTTACCAGTAAAAAAGCAGGGTCACTGATACCGGGCGTACCGGCATCCGTTAGCAATGCCATTGTTTTGCCTGCCTGCAATTGTTCAGCTAAATGATGAATAATTTTATGCTCGTTGTGCTGGTGGTAGGGTGTAAGCGATTTGTGAATATGGTAATGCTGTAACAATACAGAAGAGGTTCGGGTATCTTCCGCAAGAATTAAATCAACCGATTTTAAAATATCAATTGCCCTGAAAGTAATATCAGCCAGGTTACCTATAGGTGTGGGAACAATGTAAAGCATACTTGTCAATTTGCTGATTTGCTTATTTGCTAATTTACTAATGATTGTAAGCGCCTTGGTATTAGCACATTAGCAAATTATAGAATTAGCTAATTATTACTTCAAACATTTCCATTACCTGATTGGCGAGCAATTTTTTTGCGGCATCTTCAGCAATTCGCTTAGCCTCTGATGCATTGGCAGCGTTAATCTGAAGGGTAATATTTTTACCGATGCGTACATCCTGTATACCTGTTAACCCAAGATTTGAAAGACCACCCATTACGGCTTTTCCCTGTGGGTCTAACAATTCTTTTAACGGCATTACTTTTACCTGTGCTGTGAAGATCATGTTGTAGTTTTATTTTTAAGCGCCAAAGATAAAATAATGTAAGCAATGAAAATAACCGGCACTGCGAGCCATTTTAATAAAACGGCAGAAATCACTGTAATTGCTGCCAATATTATTTTAGGCATGTTATTTTTTAAGGTGTAATCTTTAAACTTCATGGCCATGATGGGCAATTTACTTACCATCAGCCAGCTCAACAAAATGATGAGCGCATATAAAAACCATTTATTTGTTAGCCATTGGTTAACTGTTGTTGTCAAGTGTCGGCTTAATGTATCAAAAAAAATAAAATTTTTAATCGGCGATTGACCAATGAAAAGAATGCCTCCGCCATAATGCAACATTAAGGGAAAAGACGCTACTAACAATCCAACTGCCGGTGTTGGAACTCCTTTAAAACCGTAATTCTGCGATGTGTCTAAATTGAATTTTGCAAGCCTATAAGCTGAAGCAGCACTCAAAATAAAAGCAGGCACTAACCAAATAATAGATGTATCTAAGCCATTTTCCTCTCTTATAAAGCTTATTCTAATCAACTGATATAAAATAACACCAGGAGCTACACCAAAACTCACAACATCAGCAAGCGAGTCTAGTTGCTTTCCCATATCAGAACACACTTTAAAAAATCTTGCTACAAAGCCATCCAAAAAATCGACCAAGGCTGACGCAAAAATAAGTACCGCAGCATAAGATAATTTTTCTGGAATATTGAAACTGCTAGTGACATCATCATTTGTATAAATAATAAAGCTTTCGGTTTGTAATGCGAACACAATCGCAATACAACCAAAGAATAAATTGAGCAGGGTAAATAAATTAGGAATTTGTTTTTTCATTACTGGTTATCGCTTTTTCATTAATGATTCGATCTCATCAACGGTTATTGGAATATTTTTCATCAGGTCTTTGTTGCCATTTTTGGTAATCCAGAAATTATTCTCAATGCGCACACCCATCTTTTCTTCTTCAATATAAATGCCCGGCTCAATGGTAAATACCATTCCTGCTTTTATCGGTTCAGTCCTCGTACCCAGGTCATGCACATCAATTCCCAGGTGGTGAGAAATACCATGGTATAAATATTTTCTGTAAGCCTTATTGTCAGGATCTTCGTTTTTTATATCCGATTTTTTTAACAACCCAATTTTCTGAAAAACTATGGTTGCTTCTTCGCCCACTTTGTCTGTATAATCTATAATGCTGATGCCTGGTTTTAAAATAGTAGCTGCATATTGATGCAGGCGCAAACAGGCGTTGTATACTTCCTTTTGTCTCTTTGAAAATTTGCCGTTTACGGGCACCGTCCTGGTTAAATCTGCACAATAATTTCCGTACCCTGCACCAAAATCCATCAATATCAGCTCCCCATCTTTACATGGCTGATTATTTTCTACGTAATGCAACGTTCGCGCCCTGTCACCACTCGCTATGATTGATCCGTAGGCTTCACCGGTTGCCCGCTGCGACAAAAAAGAATGAACAATTTCCGCTTCAATTTCATACTCCATTACTGCCGGCTTTATAAATTGAAGCAAACGCCTGAAAGCAACTTCTGTAATGTCAATTGCTTTCTGTATTACTGCCACTTCCAGCGCAGTTTTTACAGCCCTTAATTCTTTCAGTATAACAGCGCTTCTTTTATATTGATGTAAAGGATAGCGAAACCGCATTGATTCCGCAAAACGATAATCCCTTACAGGTACCAGGTTGGCTTTACGGTCGTTCTCATTTGTATTCAGATAAATGGTGTTGGCCAGGTGAATCCAGGGCTGCAGGAGAGCATCCTGCGATTCCAGCCAAACAATTGTTGAAATGCCTGATATAGCTGTGGCTTCCTTTACCCTTAGCCTGTGGCCATCCCATTTTTCTTTTAATTCGTTTGGCTTTACCAATACCAATACTTCCCTGTATTTAGGATCGGGGTTATCAGGAAATAAAACCAGCATCGTATCTTCCTGTTCAATACCTGTAAGCCACACCAGATCTGCATTCTGTTTAAACCGGTGGATCGCATCGCCATTGTAGGGCAATTCATCATTGCTGTTAAAAACAGCCACGGCATTTTTATCCATTTTTTCTATAAAACGTTTCCTGTTCTGGATAAAGATGCCGGCATTTAAAGGAAGATATTTCATCAATATTTTTTTAACGATTGCAATATACATTTTTAAACCCTTGCGTAAAAAACAGGTTTGGCACAGGAGACAAATACGGCAAAAATGTATGCATATGTTACCCGATACAATGACAGTAAATTAATTGGTGCGCTCCATTAAAATTGCATTTCTGGTATTTCGCCTTCCACAATAAGTCTGCCTGCAGTTTTAGATATAATTTCTTCCACGCTAACCCCTGGAGCTCGTTCCAAAAGCTTGAACCCATCTGTGGTTACATCCAGTACCGCCAGATCTGTCACAATTTTTTTTACGCATCCGATACCGGTAAGCGGCAATATGCAACGGGAAAGCAATTTAGATTCACCCGCTGGATTGGTATGCATCATTGCCACAATAATATTTTGTGCGCTGGCAACAAGATCCATAGCGCCTCCCATGCCTTTTACCATTTTGCCGGGTATTTTCCAATTGGCAATATCACCGGTATCGCTCACTTCCATGGCACCTAAAATGGTAAGGTCAACCTTGCCCGCCCGGATCATTCCAAAACTCATAGCACTGTCAAAAAAAGAAGAACCTGCAATCGTGGTAATTGTTTGCTTGCCTGCATTTATGAGATCCGGATTTTCTTCTCCCTCAAAAGGAAAAGGCCCCATGCCCAGTAACCCGTTTTCACTTTGCAAAATTACTTTTATGCCAGCCGGAATATAGTTGGCAACCAATGTTGGGATACCGATGCCCAGGTTCACGTAATACCCGTCTTTTAATTCCTTTGATAGCCGCTGTGCAATCTGGTTTTTATCAAGCATAATTATAAGTAGCTGTGAAAAAAAAATTCATTAAAAAATACTGTTGCAAAAATTTAGCTAAATGATTAGAATAGTTGTTTTCTAACAGTCCGTTGTTCAATTCTTTTTTCATAATTTTCCCCTTTAAAAATCCGATGTACATAAATGCCAGGCGTGTGTACCTGGTTGGGATCCAGTTCGCCTGCCGGAAGTAATTCTTCCACCTCTGCAATGGTTATTTTACCTGCCATAGCCATTAAAGGATTAAAATTACGGGCCGTTTCTTTGTAAATAAGGTTTCCTTCCGTGTCACCTTTCCAAGCTTTCACGAAAGCAAAATCCGCTTCAAAAGCGTATTCCAG
>JANYFI010000740.1 GCA_025362765.1 Ferruginibacter sp.
CTTGCGCCAGCTGTACCAGGCCCGCCGGCGTCAGCGAGGGATCGCCGCTCCCCTGCAGGAACACGTCGCCGGCAAGGATCTCCGGTTCGGTCTATGTAAGTTTGAAAAGCAACACCTTGTTCCTTCAACATTTTGGCAATGGCTGTTTCCCGTTCCAATGCATAAGGCTCGTAGTCATGATTGGCGAAAACCTTTTCAATGGCGTATTTCTTTAATAGTTCTTTAAATACGTCTGCTGGCTTTCCATGAAATACTTCAAGCGATGTTCCTTTTGTTACCAGGCTGGCCTGTATTTCTTCAATTGCCGCATGAATAAATTCAACCCTTCTATCTACCTCATCTTCGAGCTTGTTTAGTATATTGCTATCAAAAATAAATATGGGAACTACCTTGTTGCCGCTTTTTAAAGCATGATAAAGCCCTGCATTGTCGCTCAATCTCAAATCTCGTCTAAACCAAAAAATATTAACCTTTTCCATCGCTATAAGTTATTATACTTTCAATGATATGACATCAAAAAAATATTAACAACGCAGTCATCGATTGGTTGAAAAAATTCTGGTATAAATATTTTGTGTATGTTTATGAAAATACATCTTGTCTCCTATTCGTTGTACCCACCGGATGTTATAAATACTATTGCTCAAAAACACTTCATCGGCTTCATACAAGTCTTTTTGGGTAATTTCTTTTTCAATAATTTGCCAATTGTAGGCTATTAATTCCTGAATAATTTTTTTGCGCATAATGCCCGCTACACAACCATCTTTCAAAGAGGGGGTGTAAACAATTTCTTCTTTAATCAAAAAAATATTGGCAATGGTGGTGTCGCAAATATTATTTTGTGTATTTAGCATAACAGCATCATTCCATTTTTCTTTTTTTGCTTTCAACGCCCCTAAAATATAGGGCAGGTAATTGTTGTGCTTAAGGTTACTTAATATATCACAACTTTTTTTTGCTTCTTCATAAATACCCAGCACCAGCCCGTTACTGTTCCAGTCTCCATTGTTATCAGGCAGCAACCAGGTTTGAATAATGTAATTAGGCAGGTGATTTATTGCATCATATAACCCGCCATCCCCCCTAAAAACATTTAGCCTGATACGTCCACTATCAGCGTGCTTATTTTTTACAGCCAGCGTTATTATCTGCTGCGATAATTTATCCGCTGTAAAATGTTTTGGTAAATCAAATTGCAGCACATTCATTCCCTTCCAAAGCCGTGCAAGATGCTCATCCTCCATTTCCAACTGACCGTTTGTAATTTTGATGGTTTCAAACAATCCATCACCATATCGCAGTGCCCTGCTATCTGGTCCAATCACTACCGATCCCCCGGCAATTATTTTCCCATTGCAATTAAAATAGTTCATACACAAGCTTTAAGATGGTTTTTACCAGATGCCCCACTTAATAAAAAAATCCCATCAAGGAAATTGATGGGACATTTCTTCATCGAGGTTCTAAGAGAAAAAAACTTATTACAAAGATGCGATTATTTATTGTAAGTTATTGAAACAATTTTAAATATGCCTCAGTTCCGCTGGCTTACAGCTCATCGTTTAATATATTGTGCTTTACGGCGTACATGATTAAACCCGCTGTACTTTTTGCACCGGTTTTCACTTTAAGTTTGTCGCGGATGGCTTCTACCGTTCTTGGGCTGAGGTCTACTATATCTGCGATTTCCTTGGTAGTTTTTTCTTCGCACATTAATTTTAAAATCAGCATTTCCTTATCATTTAACTGGGCTTCCTGCTGTACTTGTTTTTGCGGAGTTATTTGATTGCGTTGTTTAAGATTTGTGAGCAAAGCTTTATTGGTAAGCGCATTAAAAAAATAATCCTGTTCAAAGCAGGTCTTGATGGCTTCATAGATAACTTCTATATCGCTTGTTTTGCTTAGGTAACTATTAGCGCCCAATTCCATCAGTTTGGTTATCATGCTGTGGTCTTCCAGCATGGTAAGCATGATCACTTTTATTTCGGGCCAGTTTTTTTTAATTTCGGGTAATGCGGTAATACCATCCATAACAGGCATCTGAATATCAAGTAAAATAACGTCTGGCTGAAACATTTTTAGCATCGTTATCAGATGCATGCCATTATCGGCTTCAGCTATTACCTTAACATCATTCTTTGAACTTAAAGCAGTTTTTACACCGGCACGGTATAATACATGATCATCTGCAATTAACACTTTGATGGGTTCCAAAATTGTTTAGTTTTTATAGATAAAAGGTATTTAATATTATTTAAAAATTCTCCTGCTTTGACCAATGCAATATCTTCCATTTTTTACAACCAGGGATAGGATAAATACGTGTTATTTAAAATGGAAATTTACTATGCCAATTGTAAATTCCGTAAAAATTACCAGGCTCGCTTCGATATTTTTTGCTATTATCTAACAAATCACCTATCCTTAAAAACGCCTTTATCGGGGAAATATTATTCAATCAACTTATTTCGCATTCCGTACATAATAAGTCCACCAATTGTTTTTGCGTTTACCTTCATTTTCATATTTTGACGTATTGTTTCTATCGTACGCGGACTTAGAAAAATTGTTTTGGATATTTCTTCGGTTGTTTTATCCTCGGCCAGTAGCTGCAGAATTTTTATTTCTTTTTCGTTGAAGTGTATAGTAGCGGTATTGGCATAATGCTGGCGTACATTTTTTTTCTGCATTAACTTACCCATCACTGCTTTATTCACCAGATCGTTAAAATAAAAATCTTCATTAACGCAGGTAAGTATTGCTTCATAAATTTCTTCGGGATCGGTTGTTTTTGTAAGATAGGCATTGGCCCCCATTTCCATCATTTTACTAATCATCTGGTGATCATCATACATACTTAGCACGATTATTTTAATTCCATCATACTCCTTCCTGATAAGCTCTATACCGTTGATACCGTCAATTTCAGGCATTCGAATATCCATTAACAACACTTCGGGTTTTTTAATGGCAATTTTATGCATCATATCCTTTCCATCTTCAGCTTCCCAAATCATTTTAAGATTTGGTTTCCCGGAAAGGGCCATTTTAATTCCATCCCTGAAAATTTTGTGATCGTCGGCTATAGCTATTTTAATTAAAAGATCCGCAGAGGTAGACATAAATCAAAGGAATTAGTTTGGTTCGTTACTAAATTAAGCGATTGTGCTTATTTTAAATAACTGTTTTTAAAAATTAAATTATTTACAAAAATTATGTGTCTACATTTTTACAATGCAAATAACGTAATTAATTTTTTGTTATTGCGAACCTATACTCAGTAATTATACCAATTGCAATAAAACACGCGGCTGATTTTTTTGTGAACTTACTCTTGTGTTTTGTACACTGCTTCGTATAAATAACTGGTATTTTCCGGATCTCATTTTTGTATTTTTTCTATTTAGTTTTAACGTCCTCTGTTTCACTTTTTTTATTTTGCAAGGACTTTGTGTTGAATAAACTTATCCCTCAAACAATGTCTTCAATAAAAACATTGGACGGCGGTAATTTTACTATCGTGCGGCTACAGCAATTTTTAACGTAAGAATACCTCAAAGCCTGATAGTAATTTTACTATAAACCATACGTATATCTACTCAATTTTATATTTTATTTTACAGATAATTTTCAATGTAATGCTTGCCTATATTGAATTTGAAAGAAATTGCCCGCTTAGTATCATTTACTACCCATTGTTTATATTATTAATTAAAAGGAATTTCACATATCTGAATCATTTTTTAATCTTTTAAACTAATTTCTTATGTACGGAGTTCTTGTTCATTTACCTCACGGAACACGTTAATTCTACTGATGAATAAAGTAGTTTTTTGAAAAAAGTTAACTACTTTTGAAAAAACTACCTAATATCATAGAAATTCTACGAAACCTCAACTATCTCTCGGAGATTACACCTTTCTTTTTTTGTTTATTATTCTTTAAGAGAATTGATAGCAAAGAAATAAAGGTTTTTTTTGTTTATACAATTGTTGCGGTAATATTTTTAGCTATTTCTTTAACTGCAGTTCAACTTTCCAGTACGTACCTTGCTTTTTGGGTAAGGTGTTTTCAATTACTTGAGTTTATACTAATTTCAATTGTTTATATTTCAATTCTTAAAAGTTATAAAAGTAAACAATTTATTGTTTTATCAATATGTTTATATTTAATTTACTGGCTTTATAATTTATATAGAAGTAATTTTTCAGAATTTGATTTTATGCCATTGGTGGTAGAATGCCTTTTCTTTACCATGCTGATTGTTTATTATTTTTATGATGTGATGCGTCACAATTTTACCGTACCGCTTTATCAGCTTACCAGCTTCTGGCTTTCGGTTGCATTCCTGATATATTTTTCAGGCAATTTTTTCTTGTTTTTATATTCTAACTCCATTAGAAATGACCCAGGCTGGGTAGACCAGTATACTGTTATAAATAGCGTTATTGCCATCGTAAAAAACATTTTGCTTTGTGTAGCTATCCTCGTTAACAATAAACAGTTTCTTAATAAACAATCAGATGCTATATCAGTTGATTTGAACCCAGATAGTTTTAAACCTTTTAATAAATCAATTAACCCTTAACCCTCACGATGATTTTTTTACAAATTTCGGGTAGCGCGTCTTCAGGGTTTAATTTAATTATACTTCTTGGTACGCTTGCCATGCTGAGTCTTACACTTGGAATTGTTTTCTTTGTTATTTTTCACCAGCGCAGGGTTATCCGGTTTAATGATCAGCTAAAAAAACTGGAAGACGATAAACAGCAGATTTTATTGAATGCCTCTATCAAATTTCAGGAAGAAGAACGCAACCGGATTGCCGCCGATTTGCATGATGATGTAGGTCCGTTGCTGGCAACGGCACGCCTTTATCTGAATGAAAACCTGATAAACCAGGAACCTGCTTTTCAGCTTCAATCTATATTCAGCGCCAAACAAATTATAGATGACGCCATACAACTGATTCGCAATATCAGCCATAGCATGATGCCGCCCACACTTAAAAATTTTGGATTGGAAAGTGCCATGAGTGATTTATTTCAAAAAATAAATGGCAGTGGCACGCTAAATGCCAGCGTACGCTTTCACGATTATAGAACACGGCTTAAACTTGACCAGGAATTGCTTATTTTTAGAGTGATACAGGAGCTGGTAAATAACATTATAAAACACAGCAACGCCGGATTTATTCACCTTACACAAAATGCCAATGCAACGCACAGTTATTTCCGCCTGCATCATGATGGACAAGGCATTGTACAAACAGAATTTGACAGATTAAACCATGTATCAACAGGATTGGGCTTAAAAAATATTGCCAGTCGTATTAAAGTATTAAATGGCCGTATTTTTTTTGAAATTGATCCCAGCCATACTTATTTTAAAGTAACCTTGGAGATACCCAAAGATTCAACTTATTAATTTTTTTTAATGACTTTATCGCAAAAAAAGACGACAATAAAAAGAAATTTTTCATACAATTGACTAACCAGTTTTTATGGATCTAATTAAAGTTGCAATAGCTGATGATCACCAGATATTCAGGAAGGGAGTAATCCTTTCAATGCGGTCTTATACCGAATTTCAGTTTGTGCTGGAAGCAGATAATGGTGAAGAACTACTGGCGCATCTGGCTGAGGCCTCACCCAACGTAGTATTATGCGATTTAAAAATGCCCGTAAAAGATGGGATAGATACTACCCGGCAAATTACAAAAGACTTTCCCCACATAAGAGTAATTATTTTAACCATGTACGAGGATGAGCGATTTGTGGGTCATTTAATGGACTGTGGCGCAGCAGGCTATTTATTAAAAAGTACTGACCCCGCTGAAATAAAAAAAGCCATCCTTGAAGTAATGCGAACGGGATTCTATCTAAATCCTTTTGTGAACAAAGTGTTGATAAAAAAGAATTACAGCAGGCAAAAATTCAATCCTTCATTGGCAACCGAAATATTGGTAACCGATCGGGAAAAAGAAGTGCTGACATTGGTATGTATGGAATTTACTGCTGCTGAAATTGCCCAGAAAATGGATATCAGCGCCAGAACGGTAGAGGCGATCAAAGACAGAATGATGGAACGTTTTGGAGTTAAAAACTCAGTTGGCCTGGTATTTTATGCAATGAAAAATCAATTGATAGATTGAGGATTTTGGCTGATGCCTGATTTGATGATGTCTGATTTGATTACAATTATCTGTCAAAGTATTTCATCAAATTGGCACGCTTACTTTACCTGCTCAAATACTAACTCACCCTAATCGAAAAACAACCTCTTCCAATTAAAAAAGTCCAAATAATTTAGCATCGATGCTGGAAATAATTTGCCCCAGGTGTTCTTCATTTTCAGCAAATTTATTTTTATCCGCATCAATAATAAGC
>JANYFI010000749.1 GCA_025362765.1 Ferruginibacter sp.
TACAATGCCGTGTAAATAAAAATATATTTTCCATCACCTGAGGATTGTAAAACATCGGTCTCAATCATTTCTGCAGGATATCCATTTGCTTTATAAGTAAAGTTGTATTTTTCGTGGTACCGGAAGGTGATGACGGAGGAGGCATCCTGCTGCGTTTGATTGATTTCTGTACAGTTATTGCCTTCAAACATTTCCATGTATAAATTTTCTAATCCTGGTACTACAAAAAATGCTTTGCTGCTCGTGAGTTTTAAAAAAGGGGAGTAGTGGTTGTCATAATAAAGACTTGTTATTAAACCTACCTTGAAAGTGTCATATAACCCGTGCCGATAATATTTTATACTGGAAATAACATTATTATTTGCATCCAAAAAAGCCGTATCTCTTGTAAACGAGCTATCTGTGGGCGAATAATTAACGTTTGTTGAATAACCATTAGTAAATATTTTACCTGGTTGGTATAGATACTCATCTACGTCTCTCGTTTGATAATACTGTCCGGTGGAATAGAGCATGGAACCATTTGCTGAATCCTTAATTTTTCTTCCGTTGGTATCGTAAAAATAATATTGTATAACAGTATCCGTCAGACCTCGTCCATTGTCAACCGCATACAATTTCGAAAGGTAGGGTAATGTATCATTACCGGAATAGTGCAAGTACATTTTCTCGGAATAATCGCTATATCCCTGAACAGGAAAGGAAGAATCTACAATTTCTGTAACACGTTTGCTATTGTCATAGTAATATTTGAACACACGTAACGTATCTGTGAAATTGCCACTGGCATCGGGTACGACATAGTATAATGCAGCAATATAAGAACTATCAGCAGGGTTTACAGGAGTTACCGGACGATTGGTATTTGATTCCTTTTGACATGAAAACAAATAAAAAATGGATACAGCTATCGAAAGCTTTAAGGGGGCGCAAAATTTCATGACGGGTAGTTTAGTTTTAAATTTGGTTAACTTCAATTTAAATAAAGATAAATATATAAATGAAAATAGATAATATCGTTTCCTTTTTGGATTCGATTGCACCACCAAGTTTACAGGAAACTTATGATAATGCCGGATTATTAACCGGAAATGGCGATTGGGAATGCACTGGAATTATCACTACACTTGATACGACGGAGGCGGTGATACGGGAAGCCATCGAAAGGAAATGTAACCTCGTGGTGGCACATCATCCCATTATTTTTGGCGGATTAAAAAAAATAACCGGTAAAAATTATGTAGAGAAGACAGTGATTGCGGCACTAAAAAATGATATTGCCATCTATGCCATTCACACCAATCTCGATAATGTTTTAACCGGCGTAAATGGCAAAATGGCGGATTTGCTTGGGCTAGTTAACCGCAGGATTTTGCAACCCAAAAAAGGCATGCTGAAAAAACTGGTGACTTTTGTGCCGGTATCGCAGGCGGAAGCTGTTCGCAATGCGTTATTTGCAGCAGGGGCGGGTGATATTGGTAATTACAGTGAATGCAGTTTTGGGCTAACCGGCGAAGGAACTTTCAAAGCCGGAGAAGGGACCAACCCTTTTGTTGGAGCTAAAGGATCGATGCATATAGAAAAAGAAGTACGGCTTGAGATGGTTTTTCCCGCCTGGTTGGAAAATGAATTGTTGAAATCACTGCAGGTCAGCCATCCTTATGAAGAAGTTCCCTATGATATTTACCTGCTCGAAAACAAGTTTCAGCAAACAGGTAGCGGGTTGGCAGGCGAGTTGAAGGAAGCAATCTCAGCAACCGCCTTTTTGCAACAATTGAAAAATATATTTAATTTAACAGTTGTAAGGCATACCCTTTTGTTGGATAAACCAGTAAAAAAAATAGCATTGTGCGGTGGCGCTGGCAGCTTCCTGATTGGCGCTGCAGTATCGGCTGGTGCTGATTTTTATATTACCGGGGATGTAAAATACCACGAATTTTTCGATGCCAACAGCCAACTGGTAATTGCCGATATAGGGCACTTTGAAAGTGAACAGTATACCATTGACCTGTTATTTGATATTTTGAGGGAAAAATTCCCTAACTTTGCCGTCCTTAAAACAGGAGTTAAAACCAATCCTGTTAACTACTTTGTTTAAAATGGGTAACCAGGAATAGGCAATCGAAGTGTAGAGGGGGTAGCAAATTGAAAGCGTTGCATCTGGATTTTGAGTAAAAGAGGGCGATACGCCACGGCGGACAAGCTGCAACAAAGATTAACATTGCTAAAATGCCGGTAACACAACTTTTAAAACTATAACTTTCAAACTATAATATGGCCGCAGTAAAAGATTTCTCCGTTGAAGAAAAATTAACATCGCTTGTTCGTTTACAAAAAGTGGATTGCAAGCTGGATGAAATTCAGATTTTAAAAGGTGAGTTACCAATTGAGGTAAAAGATCTGGAAGATGAGATAGAAGGTTTGCATGCCCGCCAAACCCGGGTGGAAGAAGAAATTAATGGCATGCAGGAATTCATTAATCAAAAGAAGGAAGCAATTAAGGAGGCCGAGGCGCTGGTGACGAAATACGAAAAGCAAAGCGAAAACGTAAAGAACAACCGGGAGTTTGAAGCAATTAATAAGGAAATTGAAATGCAGACTTTAGAAGTAAAGTTGTGCGAAAAACATATTAAAGATGCCACTGAAGAAATTGGTGAAAAAGCCAGGCAACTGGAAACTGCTAAAAAAGCTGTGAGCATTAAAGAAGGAAATTTAAGCGGTAAAAAAGGGGAGCTCGAAAAAATTATTGGAGAAACTGAGAAAGAAGAAAAGCAGTACAATAAGCAAGCTCAGGAAGCAAGGGGCCATGTAGATGAACGGCTGTTGTTAAGTTACGACCGTATACGCAAAAATTACCGCAATGGTTTGGCTGTTGTACCGGTTGAAAGAGACAGTTGCGGAGGTTGCTTTCATGCCATACCACCCCAAAAGCAAAGTGAAATTAAGTTGCGCAAAAAAGTAATTGTTTGCGAAAACTGCGGCCGCATATTAGTAGATGTAGATTTAAATGACAGCATCGAAATAAAATAATTTGCCATATACGGATGATAGAAAAAAGCACTTCAGTCAATGAGGTGCTTTTTTATTATAGCCCGTATTTTAAATTTGCTAAACGGACAAAACAACCTAAAAAAAAACTAATTTGCCGCTTCAATTATGCTGCAGAAACTAAACATACAGAACTACGCCATTATAGATGCCATTGCCATTGAATTTAGTGCCAGCCTTAATATTATTACGGGGGAAACAGGTGCTGGTAAAAGTATCCTTATGGGGGCGTTGAGCCTGATATTGGGCGACAGGGCAGACAGTGCCACACTGATGAATAAAGAAAAAAAATGTGTGGTGGAAGGTTTTTTTATAACCGCAGGAAGAAAGGAAATCCGGCAGTTTTTAAAGCGCAATGAACTGGATATTGAAGAGGAATTGGTGATACGCAGGGAGATTGCCGTAAATGGGAAATCGAGGGCTTTTATAAA
>JANYFI010000761.1 GCA_025362765.1 Ferruginibacter sp.
AACCTCCATTGGTGATAAAGATGCTTTTAATAAACTCATCAACGTAGGTAAAAAAATGGGTGGCGAAGCCTTTGGAGATGCTGGCAATGCGCCTTTTGCTTACAATAGCAACGGCACTTATTTTGCTATTGCCAACAACAAGGAAACAGCGGATAAATACCTGGCAGGAACCAATAGCAATGTGGATTTTATTAATAAAATAAGTGGTCAGGCATTTGCCGGTTACCTTAATATTCATCTGTTGCTAAAATCTTTTGAAAAAGAGGCTACCAAAGACAGCAGTGCCAGCGCGGCTTACGACGCCTCTTTAAAACTGTGGGATAATGTGTTAATAAAAGGGGGCGATATAAAAGACGATGGCATTTCCCAGACCATTGAAGTGAACCTAGTAGATAAAACAACCAACAGTTTGAAACAGCTAAACCAATATGCTGCTACACTAACTGAAATTTATAAGGCAAGAAAAGAAAAAGAAAAAGCAATGGAAGCCGCTTTTGATAGCAAGCTGCCTGCTGAAGATATAGTGGCTCCACCCGCTTCAATAAAATAATTGAATTTATTTACAACTGCCAATTCAATCAGTTGAATTGGCAGTTTTCTATTCTCATTCGTATGCAAATTTCCCTGCAACAGGTAGTACCTGATTTTTTTGAAACGGGTAAAAGCAACGGTTCCCAACTGTGGAACCAGTCCCTCTCCTTTTCAACCGGCGAAAATATTCATATTGTAGCGCCCAGTGGCAGCGGAAAAACCTCACTCATTCATTTTTTATATGGGTTAAGGAAAGATTACAGTGGCCATATTTTGTATGATAACAATGACATTAAAAATTTTGATGCGGAAAAATTTTCAACCTGGCGGCAGCAAAACATCAGCATCATTTTCCAGGATCTACGCTTGTTTACCCAACAAACGGTATTGGAAAACCTGGAGATAAAAAGACTGCTCTTTCCTTATCACAAAGAAAGCAGGATAACGGCCATGGCAAAGCGC
Organism: Ferruginibacter sp.; assembly: GCA_025362765.1. Lineage (GTDB taxonomy): Bacteria > Bacteroidota > Bacteroidia > Chitinophagales > Chitinophagaceae > Ferruginibacter. The sequence goes on from JANYFI010000761.1 coordinate 994, forward strand.
CTGGGCATTGAAAATAAATTGACTAAACTTTGCAGCACCTGTAGTTATGGCGAACAGCAACGCATAGCGATTATCCGTGCATTGCAGCAGCCGTTTGACTTTTTATTGCTGGATGAACCCTTTAGTCACCTGGATGAAAACAACCGCCAAAAAGCCATGGAATTGATGCAGGAGGAAGCCACGGAAAGAAAAGCCGCCATCATTTTAACCGACTTAAAAAAGATAGACTATTTTCAGGCAGAAAGAATGTTGTACTTGTAAAATAGTTGACAGTTGAAAGGTGACAGATTGCAGATTTTTTCAGAGTTGTATTAAAGTTAGTACAGAAAAAATTCTTAATTTTTAATTCTTAATTTCCAAAATGCCGCTTTCCTACAAAAATATCGCTCCCTTTTTAAAGGCCGGTCAAAATAAAGTAAGCCGCTGGCTTAGTTATATCGGGTTGGGTGTAGGCGTGTTATTGTTGCTGAGTTCGGTGCAGATGTACACCAATATCAATCACCTTATCAGGGATAAAAATAGCCGTAAAAGCGGCACCGATTTTATCAGCATTACAAAAACCATCACCAATGACAACATGGGTAAAGACAACCGCTTTACTGATGGGGATATAAAAGAATTACAGGCGCAACCTTTTATTGACGGCGCCGCGCCGCTAAAAGCCAATGCGTTTAAAGTTACGGCCAATGCAGGCAACATGATTCCCTTTAGCACAGATGTTTTTGTAGAAGCATTGGACAATAATTTTATTGACACAGTGCCATCCGGTTTTAAATGGACTGAAGGCGATGAATTTGTACCGGTAATTTTTTCAAGCGAGTTTTTAGAAATGTACAATGTGTTTGCGCCAAGCTGGGATCTGCCGCAGATGTCGGAGAAAACCGCTAGCTCTGTACAACTTTTTTTACAATGCCACGGCCGTGATGGCAATCGCCAATACAAGGCAAAAATTGTAGCGTTTAGCGATCGCATCAACAGCATACTGGTGCCAGAAAAATTTTTAGCGCAACAAAACAAAGCACTGGAAGGCGTTGAAAATGTTCCCGCTTCCAGGGTATTTTTAAAAACAAAAGACGCCAATAATCCACAACTGTTAACTTACCTGGCAGAGAAAAATTATCATGTAAATAAAGACAAAACAAAATTCGGCCGGGTAAAAGGTGTGTTGCAAGCCATTGTAAGTGGATTAGCCGGCTTTGGAGTACTGGTGATTTTACTGGCACTCGTACTGTTTTCTTTTTATTTACAACTGATGATTGCCCGCAGCAAAGATAATCTGCAACTATTGCTCACACTGGGTTACAGCCCCGGCTGGTTAAGCAAAACGGTGGCCCAAAAATGGATACCCGTTTATACCGCTATCATTGTAGCGGCAGTTGTCGCCACACAATTATTACATCTCGGCTTTCAACATTTTGTAACGCCCGCCAGAGATGAACTGCCTTTGCTGATTGACTGGATAGTTTTGCTGATTGCAATACTTTTATTGGCTTTATCCATCGCTATCAATTACCGTTTGGTAAAAAAATCACTGCTTAAATTGTAGGCATTACATAGTTGCCTACCTGATTCCTTTCTTTATTAAAAAATCAATCAATGCCTTCGGATGATCTGATTGCAAGCCTGCCAAACCAAGCTTCAATGCAGCATTCCATTGATCTGGTCCTTCTTCCTTCGACTGCACATCGGCCCATATAGGAATATGCTTTTCCGTTGCGGCTTTTACCGTTTCAGTATTGTACTCGGTATAATCCCCATCCAGTATATCAATATCAAATGTGTGCAGCACTTCATTCATTTCGGCTTTTGTTTTTACAGCTTTGGGCAAACTGATCATCAATGGCATATTGGGTGCGATGGTGCCCCATTCACCAAACTGGTGCGGCTCGTTGATGTAAACCACCACGTGATTTTCCATGCCGGCATCCATAATTTCTTTGTAAGTCTGTGCCACCGAAGCCTCTTTAAAATCGAGGTAGATGTTTATTTTGCCCTTGCACGATTGCAGCACTTCTTTAAAGGTGGGTATAGTATGCAATCCCCATTCCGGATGCGATAGGTCCCTCACTTTTATTTTTCGCAGCGAATCAAATGCATAGCTGCTAATTTCACCGGCTTGCCCTGTCATGTGTTCGATGCTGGCATTGTGCATAATCACCAGGTGATTGTCTTTGGTAGTACGCAGGTCAATTTCAATAAAATCGGCGCCATCTTCAATGGTGTTTTGGTAAGCCGCCAATGTATTTTCCGGCGCATGGGTATGATCGCCGCGATGCGCTATTACAATGGTTTTGTGTTTGGTTACAGGAAGCGTTGCTGGTTGCGCAACTGCTGCCACAGAAAGCAATGAAATGACTGTGGTAGTAAATAAAAAAGATAAATTCGTCTGCATGCTAATTTTTATTAAGACTAAAAATAGCTAAAAGATTTTACAATTCATTTACGTTGCCGTTATGTTTTTATTACAGTGCTATTGAAGGCTGCCACTCATTCTCACTCTACAATTTTATCAATTTCGTCATCCGCCTTTTCTTCTTTGGATTTAGTAAAATCATTGTTCAACTGATCTTCAAACCCCTTTTCATCTTTGTTATTACGCACCCCAAAAAAAATGAGTAGGACAATGGCGCCGATCCCAACATACCTCGTACTGATAATTTTTAAAATAGATGTATTAGAGGCAACAGTCATAAAAATACGGTTTTCGGTAGCAATTCCGTTAGTGGATATGTGTATTCAACGAGCCTTGTTTGATTGAAAATAGCAGAAAATGAGACTAAAACTTGTATCTCCCCCAAGCGCAGGATAAGGTCTGGCCTTTGAATAATGCCCGTTACCATGTTGGCCGAATTGCCAACCCCTATCAATTGCAAACTTAGATTCTTTGCCCATGCTGCCTTGTTGAAGGTAATGATTTAGCTGATTAATTTTTGCCTGTAGCAGTGCAACTAGTATGGTTACTATTGTTGCTAAAAAAAAGCTGGCTCACTTTCTACACCTTGCCACATTTATGGTATGTTTTTTTCCATCTTCAACATCCCTGGGTAAGCAATAATATCCCTACATTCTTTTAGCAGGAAAATATTTATGGTTTTGAGTGGGCAGCATTTTTTAAGATGGTAAAATAAAATGTACTCCCTTTACCCTCTACTGACTCAACCCGAATTTTGCCACCCATACCTTCAATAATTTTCTTTGCAATGGATAAGCCGATTCCTGTACCCGAATACTCCTCTTTATTGTGCAGTCGTTGGAAAATAATAAATATCCTCTCAAAATATTCTTCTCCGATACCTATTCCATTATCTGATATAGCAAATTGCCAGAATTTTCCTCTCCTAATTACTGATATAGAAATTTGAGGCGCAACTCCATGCCGGTGATACTTTAAACTATTATTTAGCAGGTTTTGAAAAACCTGTTGCAAGGGCAATTTACGAGTACTCACCAACGGCAGTTTTTCAACCGTTACTACTGCCTGCACATCTTCAATTTGCTGCCGTTGAAGAAAAAATATATCATTTACCAACTGGTTCAAATCAACTATTTCTATTTTATCTTCTGTTCTGCCAACTCTTGAGAATTCAAGCAAATCCAGAATAATCTGGCGCATTCGTTTTCCCCCATCCACCGCAAAGTCAATATATTACCGACCTTTATCGTCTATTATATGGTTGTATTTTTTTTCTAACAATGATAAAAAAACAGTAATCATTCTCAGCGGTTCCTGCAGGTCGTGCGAGGCTACAAAAACAAATTGTTCCAGCTCGCCATTAGAAAGCGCAAGTTCTTTTGCACTCATTTTAAGATTTTCGTTTGCAATTAACAATTCGGTTGCACGGTTTTCTTTCTCTTCATTTTCAAAAACAAGTTCTTTAATGGCAATAGTTAATTCCACTACAAGCTTTGCCTTTTCTTTGAAGTGCAATTTCTTTAGCGGCAAGTGCCAACTTATTATCTTTATTTCTGTCCATATTTAGCAGCTAAATTAATCGGGGATATGTAACTTATATTCCAGCTTTTGAATAAAATATCAGCAATTGAAATGCTGGAAAAAAAATTAAAGATTGAAAAGGTTAGGAGTATCAGAAAGTTCACTCAATTTTTTTCATGTACTCACAAACTATGCAATTCATTTTTCATTTCAAAATATAATGTACTTCTTTTCAGCCGCAGGAATGAGGGTCGTCCAAAGTGCGCCAGCCTTCGTGTGCCGCTTTAATCGTCAGACGCTATCACTTGCAAACTTATATTCTTTACCTATGGTGTTTTGTTCACTAAATATGGCTTAGGTAATTAAGTATTACATGTATCAGCATCAATTTATCTTGCAGATTGTGGGGTAAAATTTCATGAACTGTACATTCAATAATTTGCGCACCCTTTCATTTTCATAGGTGCTACACTAATTGTAATCTGAGTAATAGCCCGGCACAGAAAGGCCATCGCTCCTTACCAAGCCTCATCCCTGCGCATTAGGCAGAAAGTTTCGCTCCAAACCCTTCACAAAACGAACGTAAACGCCTCAATGCATGGAGCCTTTAAAGGAAACCTTTTCAATTAACGGGCAGGGTAAAGATGATCGAACTTTGTTCGGGAAGAAGAATTTTTGTTAAACCAAGGCATATTCAATAAGTGTAATCAATCTTTCAACAAACGATTTCAATAAAGCAGTTGACATTTTTTTAGGCACTTTTAAATTGTTATAACAATACTGCTATTTTCCAGTTTAATACCATCCAAAGCATTGTTTTAAAATAGCCGCTCACTACAAAGGGCAGTATGTTTTTAGTTAACTTAAAAAGTAAGCTTCCCCGCCAGCTACATATACTGTACTTTCTTGTAATAATAAGCCTGTAAACATTATCTTTAAAGATAACAATACTGCATCCCATTAAAAAGAAATTCTATTTTATTTACTTCGTGTTATCCGGCCTTATCGGTTGCAACAATATCGTGGCCCAACGGATTGATTATTTATTTAAACACCTTACTACAGCAAATGGATTACTAAGCAACCAGGTGGGTCCCATCCAACAGGATAATAAGGGTTTCTTCTGGATAGGTACGCAGACAGGCTTACAGCGGTATGATGGAAAACGCTTTGTAACTTACCAGGCTGATGTACATGATGCAGAGGCTTTACACAACGACTGGATGACTGCTATTTATGAAGATAGCAAAAAGCGGTTATGGATTGGAACAGACCAGGGTGGCCCTTACTTACTAAATACGAATACAGGAAAATTCTTTAATTATAATATTCATCTTCCACCGCCCGCTGAAAAGATAAATGGTATCTGGCAATTTTTGGAAGACAGCCACGGAAATATTTGGGTTAGCGCTCACAACGGGTATTTTATGCTAAATGATATAGCCAATCATTTTGAGCCGATGAATTCACTGTTGCAGATGAATCATGCGTACAGCAGCGGCATGGGTATCGATCATGCAGGAAATCTTTGGTTTGCCACTACCAAGGGTATTAAAAAATTATCCGCCGATAAAAAGCTGTTAACCGATAAAAATAACAATCCTCAGCAGCTTCCTTTATTCTCTTCGGGGGTGTCGGTAAGCGATGTGGCTTTTGATGCGTTTAATAATATCTGGCTAAACTCAGGTTACGACCGAAAATTATACCGGTATAATTTAGTTAATAATAATTTTCACCAATACGTTTTTAATGTGGCGCTGCCAGGTCAAAAAAAGATTCACAATCTGGACGATGCCATCGGCAGGATTTTTATCACCAATAAAGGGACGCTTTTAATGCCCTTGCTTTCAAAGGGAATAGCGATTTACAATTATGCTGCTGATAGCTTCAATGTAATTACGCCTGACAATAGTCTGTCGTATGGCCTGCATGTAAACCTACAGAAGGAAGGTCCAATAACCCTTACCCAGGATAATAAAAATAATATCTGGATGGGCACCGATAATGGGATCAATGTTATTGACATCAATAAACCATCTTTTACCGTTTATAAAAACCCTTCTAATGCATACGACCTGTTGCCCTCGGCAGAAGTATCAGATTTTTTGCAGACAAAGAATGGAGATATTTATGCGAGCTATTACATGCAAAATGGTGGCATAGTTCAATTTGACAGAAATCTTAATTTCAAAAAGCATTATTTATTTAAGGAAATTCCCGCAGGTGGTTTAAATCAATTATGGAACCTGTTCCAGGATAAAGACGGCACAATCTGGAGCCCCAACCAAACTGGCAGCATATTATTGCTGAACCCCGCAACAGGCGTTATTACCACCTATAAGGATAGTGTACTAAAAGGAAATATAAACCAGGTACTTCAAGATGCGGATGGCAATATCTGGATGGGGCACTGGAGCAAGGGATTAATAAAGATAGATGCCGTCACAAAAAAAATTACATCTTATAAAGATTTTGATAAAAAAGAATTGAATACCATCCGGAAAGCTTTGTGCTTGTTATTAGATGGTGATAAAATATGGGTAGGCACTGCTGCTAATGGTTTACAGTTATTTGATAAAGGATCAGGCAGGTTTATTGAATCATTCCATTTCAATGAAAAGAGTGATCAATCCATTAGCAGCAACACCGTTACCGCTATCACCATTTATAATAAGGATACTTTGTTGATAGGTACCCAGGGAGGCCTCAATATTTTTGATAAAAATAAAAAAACATTTACTGCTATTACAGGCAAACAGGGCTTGCCGAACAACCTGGTACAGGCGATAACGCTGGACGCCAATAAAAATATCTGGGTTGCCATGTATGGAGGTTTCAGCAGGGTACACCTGAATCCGATTAAGATTACCAATTATGATGAGGAGGATGGTGTGATAAATAATTTGTTCAATAATCGTTTCTATACCCTGCAGGATGGTAGATTGTTGATAGGAAATACGGAGAGTTTTATGGTATTTGATCCGGCTGCTATAAATAAAAAAGAAGATGCCCCGGAAGTAACCATTACCAGCTTTAAAGTGTTCGACAAAAATATTTCAACGGCTGATTATTCAAATACGGAAAAAGAAATTACCCTCTCCTATCTTGACAACAGTTTTCATATTGAATTTGCTTCTTTGCAATTCAGCTCTGCCAATAGTATAAAATATTTTTATCGTCTTCAGGAGGTGGATAAAGAATGGCAACTGGCAGATGAAACCCAAAGTGTGCAATACAACCAGCTACAACCGGGACACTATGTTTTTGAAGTAAAATGTGCCAACCGCAATGGCGTTTTCAGCCGCAACATCACCTCCCTTGCCCTATATATTATTCCCCCCTTCTGGAAACGTTGGTTGTTTATAGTACTTATGGTGGTTGCCATTATTTGCGGTCTTTTGATAAGTATAAAATGGAGGGAAAATAAATTTAAAGAACTGGAAGCCGGCAAAACAAGGTTGCAACACCTTACTGCGGAAAAATATAAAACGCAATTGGAGTCAGAGCAGATCAGCAATTTTTTTACCACTTCTCTATTCAATAAAAATGACGTGAGTGATGTATTGTGGGATGTTGCCAAGAACCTGATCCGCAAACTCGGTTTCGTAGATTGTATGATCTATTTATGGAACGATGATCACACAAAGCTTATCCAAAAAGTCGGTTACAGCCCTGAGGGCATCCTGGATGAAATAGAAAAAGAAGCATTTGAAGTGATCCCCGGCCAGGGTGTGGTGGGTGCTGTTATTGAAACCGGTACTGCCATCCTTATTCCGGATACATCAAAAGATTACCGGTACAGGGCAGATGGTGTGGTACGCCTGAGTGAGCTCTGCGTACCCATAAAATACAATGAACAAATACTCGGTGCCATAGACAGTGAACATTATGAGAAAAACTTTTTTACCAACCAACACCTGCAGGCATTAACCACCATTGCCACACTCGTTGGCAGCAAAATAGTTTCGATAGAAGCGGAGCATAAAGTAACGCAACAAAAAACCGCCCTTGCGCAGGTAAACCAGCAACTGGCAGAAGTGCAGCTGGCAGCACTTCGCAGCCAGATGAACCCGCATTTTATTTTTAATGCGTTAAACTCTATCAAAAAATTTGTGATAGCCAACGAGCCGGCCAATGCAGAAAAATACCTGGGTAAATTCTCCAAATTAATCAGAACTATTTTAGACAACAGCCAAAGCGGTATGGTAACTGTTGAAAAAGAATTACAGTTGCTTACGCTATACCTTGATCTTGAACAACTCCGTTTTGGAACCAAGCTTACCTATACAATCACTATTGATGAAAATATTGACAGGAGAGCAATAAAAATTCCTTCCATGATCGTGCAGCCTTTTGTTGAAAACTCAATGCTGCATGGCATCATGCACCTAAAAGATAACGGAAGGATCAACATTCATTTTATATTGCATGAGGAGTGGCTGGAGATTACTATAGAAGACAATGGTGTTGGAAGAAAAAAGGCTGGCTCTTTTAAAAGTGAGCATGCGGAGCCCCATCACTCTATCGGTATAACCGTAACTACAAAAAGATTAAAAGCACTTAAAAAAGACGACAGCACTCCAGCAGGAATAGAGATTATTGACCTTGCAAACGAGGCCGGTGAAGGATGCGGAACAAAAGTGGTCATTTCAATACCCATTTAAAAAAAATAAAATGATACGAACAATTATTATCGAAGACGAACCGGTAAGCCAGGAAATGTTGACCATTATGTTGCAAAGACATGCAGCCGACATCACAATAATTGATACTTGCAACAATCCAACAGATGGGATGGAAAGTATTACAAAGCATCAGCCAGACCTGGTGTTTTTAGATATACAAATGCCAAAGATGAATGGCTTTGAGATGCTGAAAAAGATTCACCCGATAAATTTTGAAGTAATATTTACAACCGCTTATGATCAGTATGCCATTAATGCTATTAAAGTAAGTGCGCTGGATTATTTATTGAAACCGGTAGATGATGAAGACCTTACCATCGCCATTGAAAAATGCAAAGAACGATTGCAGGAAAGAAACCCCCGGCAAAGATTTGAACACCTGTTTAATAATCTCACAAATAAAAACCCTTTGGATAAAACCCTTGCTCTAAGTGCTTCCGATGGGATTAGTTTTGTAAAGATGTCTGAAATCTTAAGGGTAGAAGCGAACGGCCGGTATGCAAAATTTCATTTGCTGGATAAACAAACAATCCTCGTAAGTAAAACCCTGGGCGACTTCGAAGAAATATTGTCTGCCAACCAGTTTTTCCGTATACATGATTCTGCTATTATTAACCTTAATCATGTAAAAAAATATGTCCGTGGCGATGGCGGCACCGTGCTGTTATCAGATGGAACAGAGCTGGACGTTGCCCGCCGTCGTAAAGATGATTTTATAAAACTGATACCCAAAATATAATTCTTGTCTACCTACGCCTGTGTGCCAAAAATCATCATATCTGCACATCATTATTAGTAGCCGGTAAAAAAACTTTACCGGTTACTACAGGCATATAGCCGCCAACCTGCTATCACTACCCACTGATTACTTTCCATCTATAAAAAACTTTACTATAGGTATTTTTAACACACTATACCAAACCAGGTAATGTAGCAATGATAAATAATGTACTTAAAATTCGCCACAGTCCTTGTCCTTATTTTTTTTACGAAGGGCAAGTCAGCTTATTCACAAAAGACAGCATCGACAAATTATTATGCCAGTTTAAAAATACCTGACGCAAGCCAGGTGTGGTACAATAATACAGACCAGCCGGAGAGTGACGGCAGCCCAGCCGCATTGCCTGAACCACTTGGCTTTATAGGTGATAACTACCAGCGTTTCTATATTCATTTTATCTCCGTAAAAAAAAGTACCGCAAATCCTTACCAATACATAGTTACAGGCAAAACAAAAGTGAAAGAAAATATCTGCCTGTTCAGCGGTACCATCAATATTGTAAAAGCCAGCCTCTTTAAAAAACAGGTTGGTGAAAAATACAAGCTGGGTTTTGCAGAATGCACTATTCTTTTTTATGAAGACAGCATGCAAAAATTCGCCGGATTTTTTAAAGGAAAACTAACTTCAAAGTTTTATTTAGATGAACGGAACCAACTATTTTATGATGACCTGGAAGTAGGCGCTGATGGGTATTACAATAATCAATGCGAGGCTGTGTGGACAAGCTATACAACCAGGAAAACTAAAAAATGCAATTGGGGAGATTACCGCATTCCACAAAGCAAAGCGCTGGATAGTGGTGATGGAGAATTTGCTGTAAATAAAAAATATGACCTGTTTGGCTGGAAAAATTACCGCATTGCCTGGAGTGATGATCCCTGGGTAAAAGGAACCGGGCAGGCACGGGAAGCCGAAAATAAACATTGGTGGGAATAACCTTATTAACAGACAACTTAAAACATGAAAATTTTACTCATTTTTTTAATACAATTTATAAGCATAAAAGCGATGACACAGACACCCATAGAAGGAGAATATATTTTCAACAGGAAAGAAATGGCAGCCGGTTTTAAATTTACAGCAGATGGAAAGTTTGATTTCTTTTTTAGCTATGGAGCTTCGGACCGTACGGCCAAAGGAACTTTTAACGTAGAAGGGAAAACAATAAAACTCAAAAGCGATAAACCCGCAGGAAAAGATTTTACGGTTACAGCACAATCAAAGTCCGGTACAGGGTACAGTATGAAATTTGAAGATGCAGACCCGGTATTTCTCAACGAAATAAGATGTAGTTTTTTTACAGGCGGTGTAAGAAAGGATGAGTACACAGATCAAAAAGGGGAATTAAATATTGACATTCCAACTTGCGATTCCATATTTGTATTTCATCCGCTGTTCGCCGATTTTGTTACCTGTATCAAAGACGAAAAAAATGACAATAATCATTTTATCCTTACACTCAATCCCTCTCTGGCAGAAGTAAGTTTTAAAGGCATTGATTTTAAGATTGAGGATGACAGTACAATCAGCTGTATGCATAATTACCTTATACCATTGGAAGATATACAATTTACCAGGCAATAACAATAAGGTAAAATCAACCCACCTGTTGATACATTCAGTAGTTTTAAGAAGCCTGCCGCCCTGAAATTATTTATGAGCGATCAAATGTTTATATCCCAATATGCTAAGAAGCTGTTTGAGTTAATTATTTTTGTTACCAGCTTTAGTTCCCTGTGGCATCATCGTTGTGTCACTCCCTTATACGGCATATCTTTTTTGCACTTTAATTATGCAATAGGATAAATATTTTATTTAACTCAAACAGCTTCTAATAAACCTTCTCTTCTAAATTCGGTGTTGACAATGCGGTGTTTACGAATTCCTTTTCTGTTTTCTTTTAATACTATCGCGAATAAATAAAATAACAATACCTAAACCAAGCGCAAGCATACTCATACCCATAATATGCCCATTAGAAAAATTCATAAAACTTCCGCTTAGCTTAGTTCCGTCAATACCTTCACCTAAACCTGAAATATCAGTATTAGGTCTCAGTGTATGTGTACTGCCTAAAACTGCACATTTATTATGTAGCAGAATGGTACTGGTTGTCTCGGGACGAGGAAAGTATTCTTCGACTGTCCAGGTACCGAAAACATGAGCACTATAGAAAAGCACCATACTCAAAATAACTCCCATTGCAAGAGAGCGTACAAATCGTAGTGTTATCGACTCAAATTTTATTTTCATTATTAAAATTAAAAAGCGTGAAATAAATGGCCCCAACTGTTTGTTGCTACAAAACTATTTACATCATTCGCCTCATTTTAGCAGCCGTAGTGTTTGGCAGATAGAAATACCCTCGTGGTAGTAAACTTGTAATTATCGGAGACGTAAAAGATGAAACAGGCAACGATATACAAGCTACGCTTTAATGATCCACTTTTTGACGGTTACTTTTGTTATCTTTAAAACGTATTTTTAATATAAATCTTTTCCCCGCAGCCACCGTATTTCGAAAAGAAGGCATTGCCCTTGAGGTAAAAGTGATTTAGTTTAAAAAGGGCGTTAGGAAAATAACACAGCATCCACAAAACCTGTACAATAGCAATAATTGCCACTCCTTATATTTTAATAAGTAAAATTCCGCGTCGTCATAAAGAGAGCTGAGATTACTAAAATGGCTGCGTGTTTATTCACACCTGTCTTTATTACAACTTATTTTACACGGGCTTTACTAGATGTTGATTACCGCATAAATCAATGCGAAATGACGGCACTGACAATGATGGCAGTAACATTTTAAAAAAGGAGAAGATGTATGACAGGCCCACAATATATTCTTCTGTTCAAAAAATTTCCCCTGAATTTTTGCCACCTACCAGGTACTGGCAACTACTTATAAACCCGTACCTGACTTGCTTTATCGTAGATTTCTATTTTTTCAATATTAAATCATCTACCCGTAAAGTAAGGAAAGTACCCCGCAAAATACTTCAAAGCCGCCGATACCTTCTTTCATAAAAAACAGTTTTAGCGATGGCATATTTTTGTGTTGAATTAATAGAGACGCCAGACAAGTAAAGCATAATATTTTGGTTTGCACGATGATCCAGATCAGAGAAGCAGCAATATTACTCCTTACTGTGCATGTATGGCACCGGGAAATTCAGGGGGAAGAAACAATTAATTAATCTATAAAAAAAGTATCATGGCAAACATTAAAACTATTATTGAAGAATGGGCAGTGCCTGATCTGGAAGACGGTTCTTCCCTCACCATAAGTGTATTAGGATGTACCGAATTGGGCAACGCTTCTCAGCCCGGCATACAGGTATGCTTTATGGGCAATATCATCAACTACGAGCCGCTTGTAACGGCCCGATGGGCTTATCTGGCAGAAAAAGCCAACGTAACCGATTACCTGCTGGAAGATAAAAGCTGGATGGCGCACAAGGATCAATACATAAAGAACTATCTGGTACAGGGTTCGCCACTTAAAGCAAGAGTAGAAGTAAAGACCCGCAGTTCCAAACCTGTTATTAAAGAATATATACTTCCTTTTCAAGTTTAATAATATTCCACCAACAATAAAAATATGCCCGGTTCTAATACAAAGACAGACCATAATTTTTCTTCTACCGACATGCTATTTGGAGATTTACCTCTTTCGTACTGGGGTTCGACAGATTCAAATGAAGTGCCTTGGGATTTATTTAAACAAGTAAAGGAAAATATTGATAACGATGAAAAAGGTAGTGCTGTAAAGCTACTGAATGAAATTATAAATATGCCCACACTCGAATCGCGGCAATACCTGCAGGCTTATCATTTTTTAAATGAGTTGCAGGAATCAGACGGGAGTGATACAACAATTTTTGGTATAGTGCTGGAAATTAATATGCCGCAAGGCAACGATACGCTTGCAGCGTATGCGGATCATTCGGCGCGGTATTATAATTATTCCGGTAAATCAATTATCTGGGAACATCCTGATAATTCTCTTGATGCATTGATTGACGGCATATTTGAGCACTCAAAAAATGTTGTGTCGCAAATTGGCCCCTGGAAAAATCTACGTCCACATCCTCCAATAAATAAAATGGCAAGGATAAATTTTTTAACCTCAAAAGGTCTACACTTTGGA
>JANYFI010000827.1 GCA_025362765.1 Ferruginibacter sp.
ACACGATATTGAAACGCGATTGATTGAATTGCATCAGGGGAAATTGAATATTTTTAAATCACAGTCTACGTACCTGGAAGTGATGAGCACCGGCGCTTCCAAAGCCAAAGCCATTGAATTTTTAATAGCCCGGTATGGAATTGATAAAAAGGAAATTATTGCGATTGGTGACAATTTTAATGATAAGGGAATGATAGAATTTGCCGGTATTGGGGTAGCAATGGGGAATGCTCCTGAAGAAATTAAAGTTGTTGCAAATTATGTAACAGACACGAATAACAACGATGGTGTCGCCAAAGCACTGCACCATTATTTTAATTAGCAAATAATATAAACAACGGCTAGCAGCAGCGACGCCGATAGCCGTTGTACAATGTAAATTTTATTTTACCACGTCCTCCAATTCAATGTCCTCGTCGTCTGCGGTTTCAGCTAACAGGCTATCCTGAATTTCAATCGTGTTAGCCTGGCGCCTGTCAACGGTAACGTCTTTTGTTTTATTAAGCATGGCAGCCAGTACTTCTATACAATCACTTACTGCAGTCTCATAATACTGGTTATTCTTTTTTACAAAAAGATCATTGCCAGGCACTTCCAGTCTTACTTCGCAATAATTATTTTCGGGGCTGGAGTTTTGGCCCTGGAACAGGGTTACGTTGGCTCTAATAATATGATCGCTTTTTAAGCCGGTCATTTTTTCCCTGATAAATTGCTCCAGGGTTTCGCCAGCTTTAAATCCAAGGGATTGAATAATGATGTCCATAATGTTGTTTACAATTACAGAGACACAGATTATGCCAAAGAGCCAATCCCTGAAATATTAGCAGGTATTGATAGGGGTGCATTTCAAATTGTCGCATTAATAAATCTTAGTAAATTTAATAAACTAACCTTCATTTTATGACAAAAGAACAATTCATTGCATCTGTAACAGCCCATTATGATGAGTTAAATGCTTTAAACAAAATTGATAATTTTTATGCCTATGAAAGCGACTTTATAAAACTTTGGGCAAAGATGGGGCGAGAAGTTTTAGAAAAAAATATCAGCATACTTCCTGGGGACAGGAGAAAAAAAAACGCTAACCGTATTTGGGGAGCTGACAATAGCCAAAAGCCATCCCTTTAGTGAAGCGTTAAACGGCTTTCAGATAAGCCCCCGGATGCAACAATTAATGACCTATTGCGGCCAGTTGGACAGTTATGAAAAGAGCAATGAAGTGCTCAAAGAAATGTTGCAAATAGAAGTAAGTGAAACACAGATTTACCGGGTAACAGATTTTTATGGCCAGGCAGTATCCTCGGTAGTAAATGAAGAGCCGGTTTTAAGCCCTGTTAAATCAGATGAAGTGCTGTATGTAGAAGCCGATGGCTCAATGATACTCACCCGTGAAGAAGGCTGGAGGGAAGTAAAAGTAGGCAGGATTTTTAAAAGTGGGGACTGTTTGCATGCGCAAGGAAAGCAAGGCTGGATAAGCCATTCGCAATACACAGCTCACTTGGGCAGCCACCGGGAATTTACAAAAACACTCGACACCCTGATAGATAAATATGGCAAACTCGATAACCGTTTAGTGTTTGTTTCGGATGGAGCTACGTGGATAAAAAACTGGATAGAAGATGCTTTCCCAACAGCGGTTTTCATTTTAGATTATTATCATGTCTGCGAACACCTGCACGAATTTTCAAGCAGTATTTCTATGGATAAAGCAAAAGAAAAGATTTGGACAGATAAACAAAAACAATGGTTGTTAAAAGGCAAGGTAAAGACAGTAATAAGTAACATAAAGCGAATCGAGAAAAATAGCCCCACGGCAAATCAATTAATAAGCTACTACAACAAAAATAAAAACCGGATGCAATATCAGGACTATGTAAAAATCGGATGTGGAATAATTGGCTCCGGCGCAATCGAATCTGCTCACAGAACAGTAGTGCAAAAGCGGATGAAACAGTCTGGGCAAAGGTGGAGTTGCAAGGGAGCACAACACATGCTGAACTTAAGAGTGGTAAGAAAAAATAATGATTGGAATAAAATTATTGAACTAACTAAACTTAATGTAAGTGCGGCAGCTTAAATGCGACAATTTGAAATGCACCCCATACAGAATGATCTTTCTATCAGGTTGGGTAAATCTTATCCTGCCTTCATCCCGTAATTTCTGCAAAGTTGTTTTGCTTTTAATTCGAAGCTTTGTCATGGCTTCTTCCGGCGAAATCCATCTATCTTCTATGATTTTATTGGTGTCTTTTATCCGCTTAACAACTTCTTCAACCAGGGCATAAAAGGCATCATCTTGTAAGCAGATTACTTGCATGTAGTAAAGTTCGTAGAAATTTTATTAATGAAAATAGTTAAAGATCAATAGCAATCTGGTTTTCAACCGGAGTATAAAGGTCAACATCAATTTGAGGTGCATCGATAGTAACTAGTAAGCTGTATCTAACAGACGAATCAAATCGTTTAAATTGGTTTCTTGTTTTCCACCAACCTCCGACCGGGTATACTGCAATTTTATTTCTGGTAGCTAGATCAGCCGCTGAACCCTCCCAAATATCCTTATGAATTGAGCCTTTATCTCTTACCTTATTCCCAAGAATCCAATGCTCTCCGCCTTCCTTTTCATAAGGTACATTG
Source organism: Ferruginibacter sp. (assembly GCA_025362765.1). Classification (GTDB taxonomy): domain Bacteria; phylum Bacteroidota; class Bacteroidia; order Chitinophagales; family Chitinophagaceae; genus Ferruginibacter. The sequence continues at coordinate 2,638 of JANYFI010000827.1, forward strand.
CGCATATCCTTGCTAACTCTTGCCTTGAATACATCAATACTTTCATTTTTATCAATCATTTTAAACCGCAAACCATGCGAACGGTAACTGCCTGCTAATTCATATTTTTTATTACCTGGATTGGGTTCAATGAAGTAAGACAGAGTGATAGTCAACTTAACTTGTGTATCAAAAAGTTCTTGCAAAACTTCTATCGGCCAAGGCAAATCAAAAACATGAAATTCATCTGTTTTTGTTGTTGCTTTTACCTTTTTGTATGGTTTTAAAACTCTTTCAGCTATTAGAGAAAGAGAATTATTTGCACTATACTTTGCTCTTTCCATGTTTGGAACACCGTAACCTACAACAGATATTAGCTTTTTTTTCTCGTCCTCCGATAGCTGCTGTATTGTTCTATTTGCTAGCATTGCGGATGTCCAGTATGCAGAATGAATGACTAGGCCACGTATTGTTTCTGGCCATAAATTAGGATAAGAATAATATAATTCTGCTGCAAACTTTCCAGCTAATGCTGTGGCACCACTTGTATCACCAAAACACGTAAACCATGATCTACCTACACCGCCTTTACTAGTGCTTAACAACTGCATTGAATCAGGATCTATTACTCCCCCGTTCATGATCGCTTGATTTCCACCTTCCATTACAATATCGGGTTTACGGCACCAATCACTATCCCAACCTGCAGAGGTCGTATTACATGGTGACATGCTACCCCTAGCTGCTAAGATTTGAGAACCGGGATATTTTACGAGGTTAACCTGATCCTTTAAAGTATACGCCCCAACGGTAATTGCATTGAAGGATTGTGCTGGGTCTTCGATAGAGCAATCATCATTAACTAAAGGATAATTTATCCGATCTGCAAGAGATAAATTACCGGATGAAACTAAAAATAATGTACTTGTATTCGGCTCGTCTGTAGAACCAAATAGGCTTTGATCTATTGCAGAAGACCATGCCGAAGGTCTGCCTTTATGTACAAACGAATCGCTTGTCACCGCCATACATACGACTCTTTTATTTTGTGGATTTAATATAACACCTCTTGCAATGGCTTCTTGCGTTACAGCGCCATAAAGTTCTGGTATGTGAGGTTGATTTCGTTCTATTAGCTTTACGCTTTCTAAGTGATGATTAAGTAGGATTCTTTCTGCTGTTGCAAGCGGCTCAATAAGATCACCATATAAAGCGAGGCCAGCCATTGGAGTACCATGTCCATGAACGTGAGTATCTGAGTTAGACCAGGCAGGCTCTACAGAATCCAAATTAGTTGCGGGTACGAAGGGGGATAAAAGCGGATGAGCGATGTTCACTCCAGTATCAAGCAAACAAACGGATATAGTACTTTGTATATCATGATCTACTCGTTGGGCTAGATCTGCAATCCAGGCCGCTTGTTCCTGAAAATCTAAGTAAGTAAAAAAATCTGCTGTATCTCTCGGTTTACGGATTTCTGCAAGTCTGTCTGTATATAATAAAGAAGCAGCAAGCTGGCTTGCTGTTCCACGCATTAGAATAACCCAATGTTCAGGGAATTTTAATTTTCTTCTACCTATTTCTACACCTGCATTATTAAATAATTCCACATAAGGTTCTAAAGGATTTTCAACATTATCATCCTCGTCACGGTTAAGCCAAATTTCCCACCAGATATTTTCATCAGGATTAGGAAAGGATAATTCAGGTTCTTGCCAAAAACTTACAAGAGTGGCAGCTTTGATCTCTTCAATATTTGCTATTAAACCAAAATTAAAGGGATTATTGCCTCCTTTGACATTTCCAGCCTTGTCATAGGTTAACGGCGTGGTTTTATTAATGAACTCTTCAACTTTGATGAGGAAATGTGAAACAGCATTTTTGTTTAAGCATACAGTGGCTTCATAACAAGAAAAATGAAGGAGGTCTATTTCTTCAGGATTATCAATTCTTTTATAAGAACATAATCGAAAATCTTTTTTATCAAGTTTGTCTAAGTCTAACAGGAAGCCCCATTCTGAACGAAACGTTATATAAACAAACTCAGCATCCTCAAATCCAGCGCTTGTTGCTGCAACCGTAAATTCTTCAATTAGCTTTATTCCGTGTTGTTCTCGATTAAGACCTGGACGTGGAATTATGACACTACGCCCCGAAAGGTTGCTAGTATAGGCTAAGGTTTCTGTACGCTCACGTATTATAATGTGGTTCTTTCGAAATGTGGCCATGCAGGTTAATAATTAGAAGGGTTCTTTCCGCTGAGTAGCGTAAGATATGATTTTTTCTTCTGATACTTCATTGGTTCCATATACCAAATTATCTTTGGTAACATCCTCGCATATCTTGTGTATTTCAGCATAGCTTAAACCAAGTGAATGGCTTGAAATAGTTTCGAAATCGAATTTTTTTGATTTTTTTAAATGTTGCAACTCCCGTCTATATAATTTCAGGATGTCTTCTTTGTCAGGTAATGGATATTGAATGATATCATCAAACCTTCTAAATAGGGCTTTATCTAACGTTTCAGGCAGATTTGTCGCTGCAATAATTAAACTATTGGAATCATCTTTTTCAATTTGAAGCAAAAATGTATTTAATACCCGTTTAATTTCACCAACATCATTTCCTTGACCCCTTGTAGTCCCGATGCTGTCAAATTCATCAAAAAGATAGATAGCTCTGATTTGATGCATAGCATCAAATATCAACCGCAACTTAGAAATTGATTCGCCCATATAGCGACTTATCAAGCCATCTAGCCGGATCACAAATAAGGGTAATCCTAATTCGCTCGCAAGAACCCTAGCAGACATAGTTTTTCCACAGCCAGGAGGTCCAACAAGTAGTAATTTTTTTCTTGGAAAAAGATTATTTTGTCGAAGAAGTTCAAATTTTTTCTGTTCATCCAGTACCCGCTTTAATGCTTTTTCCAGTGGTGGAATAAGTACCATTTGTTTAAGCTTTTCATCTGGGTGTACTAATTCTAACAAATCTTTTAATTCTTTCTGAGAAGTATTTAAAGGAAGAGTCTTAACAACTCCCAATGCTATGCTTTTTCCTTCTTTCGCCTTATCAATAATCTTTTTTAATTCGTCTGCAAGCGCAGTATGACCGCTGCGGGCTTCTGCTGCAGCAATTTGCATTGCCGTGGCATAAAACCTGCTATCATCTCCTTCTCCAAATGATTTTATTAAGGATTTTATTTGATCTGCTGCTGCCATTGAAAGGAGGAATTAAATATTAATTATGTATCCTGAATTTAGAACCGCACATCTTATAATTATAATAGCAAATTGAAAATTTAGTAACAAGCAAAGGTAAGATACAGAGAGAAACAGCAACTTAGGCAATTTACCTAAAAATGTTGTCCTATTGTTGTCCTCACAATTTAACGTAGTGGTAAATATACAATATTAAGACATTCCATATAACAGAAAAGCCGCTATAGTAGCGGCTTTTTACAAGTACTCGGGATGGGAGTTGAACCCACACTCGCCTTACAGCGAACAGGATTTTAAGTCCTGCGTGTCTACCAGTTCCACCACCCGAGTGACACTGCCGGTTTGTTAGAACCGGCTTTAGAAAAAAAAAGCAGATAACATAGCTATCTGCTCTAATTTCTGAGCGGAAGACCGGGCTCGAACCGGCCACCTCGACCTTGGCAAGGTCGCGCTCTACCAAATGAGCTACTTCCGCTTTTTTGAAGCAATTGCTTCGTTTTTATAAGAACTATTTTTTGTTTGGGACTGCAAAAATAAGGCTTGTAAATTAACTACAAAATTTTTATTTGTATTTGGGGTTGTACAAGGTATTTTCAGGTACCGCTACTTCGGGTTTTCCTTTGTAACGGTGCGTATATAAGCCGTAGCAACCGCCCAGTATTAAAGCCGCCATCATAAAGATCTGGCAATACCAGAGAAAACGTGAAGAAGACACCCAGTTGTGGGCAATATCTTTGTGTGTTGTATCTATTATTTCCTGTTGCATACTACTTGTTTTGCGAGGGCAAAAATAAGGGATGTGTCTCAAAAAAAATTATTTGTCGCCAATAATTTCTGAAAACGTTTTTTTATGTTTTACAAAATATTGCCAAACCACGCACCCACTATACCATCCAATCAGTTTACCCTTTTTTGAAACAGGGAAAACTGATTGTTTTTTATTGGCCAGTATCCATTTAATAAAATAACAATGCGCTTTTGCAATGGCTACCCAGGTACCACTGTTGCCACTGAACAGCTCTTTGTAAGCAGCAATAGTATCAAGCGCAATCCTGGCTGGTATCTTCCACAAGGCTTCACTAAGCGGAAGATTTTTAGCCAGCATTACAAGGTTATTCCTGAAATTGAGAAAGTCTTTGTAATGATTGCTTTTAGGTAACGTGCCCGCCCCCACATGATATACCACTGATGCCGGTTGTACATACACTTTGTAACCGGCCAGTTGCAACCGCCAGCAAAAATCAATTTCTTCCTGGTGGGCAAAAAAATATTCATCCAACCCGCCGAGCACATGGTACATATCTGCCCTTACAAACATGGCAGCGCCACTGGCCCAAAAGCAAGGTTCGGCCTGATTGTACTGGCCGGTATCTTCTTCAATGGTATCAAACATCCTGCCTCTTGCAAACGGGTATCCAAACGCATCCAGCCAGCCTCCAGCTGCACCTGCATACTCAAATAACCGCCGGTTGGTATGGGCTAAAATTTTAGGCTGACAGGCGCCGATGCCGGGGTTGCTTTCCATTAGCTCAATGATGGGCTCTATCCAGCACGCTGTTACTTCCACATCACTGTTTAGCAATACGTAATAATCAGCTGCTACCTGCTGCAGCGCCGTATTGTACCCTTTGGCAAAACCTTCGTTTGCTGAATTGTAAATAATTGTTACCTGTGGAAAATGCTGTTGTAAAAAAATAATTGACTCATCAGTGGAAGCATTATCAGCTACAATAATCTTTTTATTGACGTAGGTAGATGATAATACAAACGGAAGAAATTGCTGCAGAAAATGTTTGCCATTCCAGTTTAAAATTACAACGGCTACCACGGGAGAATTGCCACCGCCGCCATTGACGTCACCAGTATTGCTGAAATATTTTTCTGAGTGCTCGTTTACTGTCATCGGTTGTATACCTGTATTTTTATTTTTTTGATTCCCTGTTCACGGATTTACTCCGGTTGATACTGAACACGTGCCAGGAATGCTATTATTAAAAACCGCCGGATGAATGTTGGCCAACCCGGTATGACCTTCGGTACCGACCGGTTTGGCAGCATGGCGCAAACTTACTTCTTTTTACATGTTGCTTTCTTATTTTATATTTACAAATGTTTACTCAATTTTTTAACTGGCGTACGATGCTGGCAATTATTGCCATAGCTATTGTGAGCGGTACCATTTTTTACAGCAATTTTCTGGCAAAAAAAATTGCTGCGGACGAACGGCTTAAAATAGAACAGTGGGTGGAAGCAGTAAAAGATATCAGTAACTCTGCCGTTACACCTACCAATCTATCTGGTAAAATTTTGGTGGAAAATAGCAAAGACATTCCAATGATTGCGGTGAATGAGCAAGACAGTATTTTTGAAAGCAATAACCTGGATACAGTCCGCATAAAAAATGACGCGGCTTACCTGCCTCGCAAATTAAAAGAGTTTAAATCACTGCACCCTCCGGTAAGCTGGACCAACCCTTTAGATTCACTGCAAAAAAACAGCCTGTATTATGGCGAATCGGCACTGCTGAAGGAAGTACGCTATTATCCGCTGGTACAATTATTTATTGTAGCCTTGTTTATCATCATTACCTTAATTGCCATCAGTACCCGCAACAAATCTACTCAAAACCAGGTGTGGGCTGGTATGGCAAAGGAAACAGCGCACCAGCTGGGTACGCCGCTCTCCTCTTTGCAGGGCTGGGTTGAACTATTAAAAGATCAACCCGGCAGTGAAAAAATTGCTACCGAAATGAGCAAGGACGTAGACAGGTTAAAATTAGTGAGTGATCGCTTTGGCAAAATCGGCAGCACCCCTCAACTGGAAGAAATGAATGTGCTGGAACAATTGGAGACGATGATGGCTTATATAAAACGGAGGTCGCCCGATAAAGTTGGTTTTTCTATAAACAGTTTTGGTGAAACTGCTGTGCGGGCTAACATTAATGCGCCTCTGTTTGACTGGGTAATAGAAAATTTATTAAAAAACGCACTGGATGCAATGGATGGAAAAGGTGCCATCGGCATTACGGTAAAAAAAGACAATGCACTGGTGGTGATTGATGTAACGGACACCGGAAAAGGTATCAGCAAACAACATATTGCCCATGTGTTTAAACCTGGATTTACCACCAAAAAACGCGGCTGGGGTTTGGGATTGAGTTTGTCCAAACGCATTATTGAACAATATCATAAAGGAGAACTATTTGTAAAACATTCTGAAATTGGCAAGGGAACCACTTTCAGAATTATACTAAAAAATTAAATTTCAGCTGAAATTAATTTTGAAATAACATTCAAAAAATTTACATTTACTTTTAAGGGATAAGTACATATACCGTCCCACCATCAACAGTACGTTATCCAATATTCTTAAACTACCACGACATTTTTTGGCTACTGATTATCCCTTTTCCAGTGATAGCTTTAACCATCAAATTCAAATAATATTTTTAACGTTTGCGCCAGGTAGTTTGCCGTTTGCCCGCCTGGTAAATTTTATTTTCTATCCTCATATCTGTTAAACACGCGTTTCAATTTACCCGTTGCCAGTAGTGTAAATAATTTTATACCACTATGCCACATTCTTTATCTTATAGACCAACCTTTTTAAATGCCGGCTACAACATTTCCGTTTTTAAGCAAAATATGTGCAGCAATTTTGTATTGACTTAATTTGAAAAGCATAAGAAAATATAACTACCCAATAACTAAACCGTAAAAAATGTCGGCCATAAGATTTATTTGCTTTCTTGTTTTTGTTGTTTTTATTACTGCTTACTTAAAATGTAATAGAATTTTTTAAAGATGCCAGAGAATTAACTTTTTACCTGGTTTTTTTTTTAACCACAGCTTTTATGGCATATCAGGCGCTTACCAATTGGTAAAAGATTTACTGTGTGTATGTTGTAACTTTTAAAAAAAATTATTGTATTTCATTCGTGCATTAAAATAGTTAGCATCAAAATTTTTAAGCAGACGTAAAACTTAACGTCTGTACCCTTGTCTTGCAGCAACACCGAAAAACTATGCCTGGCACAATGCCATGTAATGTGTTTGACCGCACCTTTACCCCCTTCAAGTGCATACTGTATCTTTTCTTTATCGCGTGATAAGCGCTTTGCAAAATTGATGTTCATACTTTTGTTGCGACGAGCACTCGCCAATGTGCGGGCCATTTTCGTGACAAAAAAATATTTATAAGCGGGAAAAAGTGAAAAAAAACACTCAGAAACTATAAACCCTTATAAATAATTGATTTATAAGGGTTTAGCTGTGCCCAGAACAGGATTCGAACCTGCACATCCTTGCGAACGCTGCCACCTGAAGGCAGTGCGTCTACCAATTTCGCCATCTGGGCAACATTGAATTGGGTTGCAAATATAGTAGTCTAAACTGAAACATTAAAATCTCTTAATGCATCGTTTAAACTTGTTTTTAAATCGGTGGATGGTTTGCGCTGACCGATGATGAGCGCACAGCCAACACCGTACTCTCCCGCCGGAAATTTCTTATTGTACGTGCCGGGTATTACCACACTCCGGGCAGGAACAATCCCTTTCATTTCTTTTGGTTCGTTGCCACTAACATCAATGATTTTAGTGGATTGCGTTAGTACTACGTTGGCACCCAGCACTGCTTCTTTTTCTACCCTCACCCCTTCTACCACTATACAACGACTCCCGATAAAACACCCGTCTTCAATAATTACCGGGCTTGCCTGCAATGGCTCCAGCACACCGCCAATACCTACGCCGCCACTCAGGTGCACGCCCTTGCCTATCTGCGCACAACTGCCCACTGTGGCCCAAGTATCTACCATAGTTCCTTCATCCACGTAAGCACCAATGTTTACATAACTTGGCATCAATACCACATTCTTTGCCAGGTACGCACCATACCTTGCAACAGCATGCGGTACAGCCCTTACGCCCAGTGCAGCATACCCGCTTTTTAATTTCATTTTATCATAAAACTCAAACGGAGGCAAATTATAAGTTTGCATTTGTTGAATGGCAAAGTACATTAATATCCCTTGTTTTACCCACTCGTTTACCTGCCAGCCCGTTTCTGTTGGCGATGCAGTTCTTAACCGGCCTTTATCAACTTCTTCGATAATTAATCTCACCGCATCGGCATATTTATCTTCTTTCAGCAGTTCCCTGTTAGCCCAGGCTGCCAGTATCAATTCCTTTAATTCCATGGTTAAATTTATTGCGTTGTAAGATGATGTTGTTTAAATTTCGGCTCAAATATATCAGCGTCTTTGCATAAGATAGCCACGCCGAAAAATACATAAGGATTGGCAAGATACAAAAAGATTAAAATCTACCGATGCGCAATTAAAAAACCGGTCTATTTAATTATTGCCTGCTTCTGTTTATAAAAGGGTTTATTTATCTTGCGTTTTCATTTACCAGGCAGCACAAATTATGAATATAGGTTTTGACGGAAAACGAGCTTATCAAAATAAAACCGGCCTGGGAAATTATATTCGTTCGCTGATGGCGATACTTAGCCGGCATTACCCGCAGGATGAATACACGTTATTTGCTCCCAAACAGACTTCCCTTTTTA
>JANYFI010000844.1 GCA_025362765.1 Ferruginibacter sp.
ACTACTTTTTCATATCCGTCCGTTAGCTTAAGGAGTATATTCGTGGCGTAATATAGGGGATTGCAGGCAACGTTCGAGGCTTTGTGCAGTTGGGGTATTCATTGAACGTCAGACAAACCAACAACAAATGCCTTTTTTTGAAGAATAAATGTACAATACTTTGTTCGTCCGCCCCAATATTGCAAAACCCATGTTGGCAGTAGTTTTATGTCACGCAAATGTTTACAAAAATAGTTTCGTTGTCGTCATAAAACCCAATATATAGGTAATGGTCATCATGTCCTTCAATATGTCTTGTAAAATTATGAATTATGCTTTTTGAATTTTTACCACTTAAAGACTCGTTGAATTCTGATGAACTTATAATTTCTCCATTTTTAGTTATTTTTTTGTCTAAATTAAGTTCCGTCAATAAATTGTAATAGTCTGCCTTTGAAAGTTTGATTTGGGAACTTGAACAATAGTCACCATGAAAGTCGGGATATGAAGAATTTTTTTCGATAAATTTAGCTGATTTGGGAATTTCCATTAATGTAACAGTTTTGAATTCCTCCTCATAAAAACTTGTGCTCGGATAAAATGCGTCAAATGTCACATAGGCTGAAAATAAAACAAGAATAAAAATATAAGCCATATTTATCTGCCTACTTCTATCTTTTGTCAGCTTGCCATTTCTTAAAAGTCTTTTTTTGATTGGCAAGTAAAAAAGATAAAGAAGTCCTCCACCAAGCCCAACTACAACAAGTATTACCAAAAATATTATCAGTCCAAAGATTCCCATAATTATTACTGTTTTAGTTAGTAGGGTCTGTCCAAAAAATTACTGCCAACTTTTCTTTTACGCAAAACCCAATTGGGTTGCAATAACTTGTTTAACCCGGCTATTACTTAAACATACTAACAGGCAAAATGTTTCAGGTGTTGATTTTACTTATGCCATTGTCAGGCCAAAGCTGCTTTTGCACGTTGATAAAAAGGGAAATGATTGAAAGAAGCATCTGGCCTAATAACCAAAATAAATTTCGGTAGCGCCGTAGCCGTATAAATGGTTGTATTGATTTACGAAAGATTTGACCTTTTTTTTTGTTTTTAAAATGGCATGAATTTCATCTCTTAACTTACCCACGCCAATACCGTGTATTATGATTAAAGTTGGCTGAAAATGCGATACCGCCAGTTCGTAATAGCGTTCAAAAGTTTTTAGTTGAAGCGTGAGTATCTCGAAGTTACTTAGGTGTTTCCAGCTATCGGTTAGTTTTTCTATGTGCAGGTCAACCACCGTTCTGGCAGGTGGTAATAATTCTTTCACCCTTGACAAATCGTACACCCTAAAACCTGCGTTGCCCAGTTTATTAATGTCCACTTTTTCTTCGTCCACTTTGTCAGGATACTTTTCAAAAAGCGGGTATAAAAAACTGGCTTCGTTTTTTAATTTTATCTCTTCAATTTTTTTAAAAATTTGTTTGGCTTTCAATTTTAAAGAAGTCTCATAATAAGGCGCTTTCTTTTTATCGGGATGCACCAAAGAAAATTCCACGTCAAAGCGGGGATTATCACTCAGGTCTTCAAAATTTACGTCGTGTAAATAAAAGTCATGCAGCGATTCAATGGTATTGCTTAAATCAAAACTACTTTCTCCATTAAACAATAAATTATATTTAAATGTAAAAGCGGCGGCAGTTTGATTGACGAGATAAATTTTTAATTTTTCCACCACATCATCATCAAAAACATCTTTATCAAAAACAGGCACAAAACAAATAAACATCCCCTCCTCTTTTTTATCTCTCAACACACCTTTTTCTTTTGGCAGGTTATCTACGTATACTTTCTTTTTTTCTACTAGTTTTTTTTGAGAGAACATATTGAAATAAGGAAAATCAATCTGGTCCATATAAGCGGGAAAACGAACGCCTTTCACTTCAATCATCACCATTTTCTCATTCATAATTTCTACCACCTTGCCCTCTTCGTTGGTATGCATTACAATTATCTTATCTCCTGGTTCGTATTTCATTTACACCACACTTTTATTTATAAATATTAGTGCAAAGTTAGGTTAGTTAAGGGCTAAAACAGCATGGCAAAATGCATTGGGTGCATTTTCAATCAATGCACGGGTGCTACCAAATTTCTTTTTACTACCACTTTACCGTTACCGTTGAAAGTATGGCATCCCGTGCGATAAGGAATGAATT
>JANYFI010000516.1 GCA_025362765.1 Ferruginibacter sp.
TTTTTTGTGGCTGCATACAGACTAATGGGATGATCAACCGTTTGGTCAGTTGTAAATGGAATGGTTTCATTTAATCCATAAACGCTGCTACTACTGGCAAAAACAAGGTGTTTTATTTTATTGTGCCTGCAACATTCCAGTAAATTAGCAAACCCAACAATATTACTATCGATGTATGCAGAAGGATTGGTAATACTAAATCTTACGCCTGCCTGCGCTGCGAGGTTTACTACCGAATCAAATTGCTGAGTGACAAATGAATGCTCAAGATTCTCCCTGTCTTCCAGCTTCAATTGAAAAAAAGTATACCTGGAATTCAAGTTACTTTTAACGAACTTATTGTATTCTACTGCTGCCTTATCAATGCCAGCTTCTTTTAGACGAGCGAATTTAAGATCTACACTATAGTAATCGTTAATGGAGTCCATTCCCACTACCTCGTGCTTATCATCCAGCAACCGCTTTACTAAATGATGACCTATAAAACCTGCGGCGCCGGTAACTAAAATTTTCATTTAAAATAATTCAAGAGGTAAATAATTCAAGAATGATACATAAATAATTATGTAAAGGCCTTGTGATTTTTCGCATCAAATTGATGAATAGTCATCACCGTATTGTCAATATTTCCCTTTGAAGAGGCACCGAAAAGTATTGATTCAATATTCGGTAAGGCGCACACATACTCGATGGCTTCTTTGGGAGCAATAGCTCCTCCACCTAATACCTGCATGGCTATGGCCCGGAATTTTTTTGTTCGCAAGGTTTGCTCATAAACTTCTTTACCTCCCGACATTCTGAAACCTGCTTTGTTGATGGATGCGCAAATAATTGGATTTTCAATTCCTGCGTTTTCCAGTACACTTACCAGCTTTGGCATATTCATGGTGATGAAACCGGCTTCGGCATTGTATTTCTTTTTGATATATGCATGAAATGCTGCCAACATATCGTATGCCCTTAACCCCAACAACAAATCAGTAATTACATTCTGCAAAAATATTACAGGAGTATCAATGCCTTTAAACATTTTCATTTCTGCATCAATCATTAATTCCATTATAGACTCATAATCTTTAGACAAGTAGGCCATGCCTCCTTTAAACAAAGAGCCTAAAAAATTTCCCGGTACGTATTGCTTAAGCGTTCCGGAAATTCCCAATTCTGTTACCGCATTGGCATATTTGTGTGCATAGGGCATGCAGGGAAAAATTTTGAAGTTGTTATATTTTTCCGGATTAGCCCGGATAATATCGCAAATGTTAGCTATCCTGTCGTGTGTAGTACACATAAATGTATGTATGCCGCTTTCTATAGCATTGTCCAATACTTTAATAATAGCACTGTCGTCTTTAAACCTTATAGACTGTTCTCTGGATTTGCTGTCGGAAATATGATTGACTGCAAAAAACTGGTTGTCACCAAAAAGAATTCTTTCCATTAACTTTTATTTTGAACTGCTTTTTATTATTGAAATTGCTTTGTCAGTTTTTGCCGCACTGGCAAAATTATTAATATTGTTAGGCACTTTACCGGAGGCCGCTTTTACAAAATAATTCATCTGCGCAGAAAATTCTTCGCCCCGTAAATAAAAGTCTACTCCTTCCTGCAGGTCGGTGATGTATTTAACGTTCCAGCCTTTTGAATAACCATTAAGTGCATTGTCTTCTTTAAAATATACCTTCAATTCATTGGCATCTGCAACCAGTTTTCCATTCGTGCCCACAAGGGTAATTGTTGTAGACATTTTTCGGTAAGTGTCGTCGCTCCAGTTTACAGAGAGCACACCCGACTGCCCCTTTTCCATCTCAAGCAATGAGTAAACCGCATCTTCCACTTTACCCGAATAAATAGATTTAAGCAGTGTGCCTTTTGACGCAATAACCGGAGACAGAATATCATTTAATAAATCTATTACATGAGATGCATAATCGAGTAAACATCCGCCGCCTTCAGAAGGGTCAGAACGCCATGTTTCTGCTTTCTTTTTTAATACAACCGGCCCATACGATTCGCCGGTGAAATGATATATCTCTCCTAGTACGCCACTATCGGCAATTTTCTTTGCTTCTTTAAATGTTCCGAAAAATTTATTGTGGTAACCAACCTGGTTCACCACGTTGTTTTTTGCTGCCAGCGTTACCAATTCTTCACTTTGCTGATAATTTAGGCAAAAAGGCTTTTCTGCAAACACATGTATTTTTTTTTCAAGCAGATCTTTTATAATACTGTAATGAAATTTGGTAGGTACCGCCACTACCACTGCGTCAGGCTTAGCGTCCAATAGCATTTTTGTGTAGTCTGAATAGCATTTGAAGTTCCCCTGTTTGGTCAAAAAGTCGGTTACCATTTTTGAAGTGTCACATACGCCAACGATATCGGTATCCGCATAGCCACCCAAAATAGACAAATGAGACAATCCCATTTTGCCTGCTCCTATCAAAGCGATTTTAAGCATAATTATTTTGTATTGTGTTTTTTAAAGAGTTCTATATATTCATCTGTAATAGTATCCCAGTTGAAACGTTTTTTAATGTCAATCTGCCCCAGGTTTGATTTAGCAGTTAACGCCTCCACATTGCCTAATGCATAAGTCAATTTATCAGCTAAATCTTTACTATCGCCTGAAGCAAATGTTGTGGCATTGTCACCACAGATAAACTTATTTTCAATAATGTCGGAGCAAATCAATGGAGTTCCCAAGCCCATTACCGTCAAAATTACGGGAGAAAGTCCCTCAATCAACGACGGTTGTACATAAGCATAAGCGTTTATCATCAAAATATTTGTATCGTCGCCGTAAACATAACCGGGGAAAATAATTCG
>JANYFI010000052.1 GCA_025362765.1 Ferruginibacter sp.
TGGAAATCGTGCTGGAAAACCCGGATTCTGTAAAAATAATGGTAGTCGGCACGGTTAAATTACTTAATACCAAAAGCGTAGCATTCAACGGTCTAATTTATCCTTTAGATTCACTGGTGGCCAGCCCTTTTGGCAAAATACGTTGGCACCTAAACGATGCCAGCCAGTTTACAAATGAATGGGAATTGGCAATAATGCCTTTAAAAGTGGCTACCCGTGTTTTTAAAGGACAATTAACAGCCTCACCCATTACGAAACAATCTTCGTTGATCGATTTGTCAATTTTAGAAACAATACCAGCGCGTGGGGAGTATTTTTTAAACGCTTTGCTGGATCAATATGGCAAAAACAATGTGGCTTTTAAAAACAGGGTTTACCAAAACACGGTAAAGTTTATAGAGGAAAGGCTCAGCATTGTTTCAAATGAACTCAATGGAGTAGAAACCTCGTTGCAGAATTTAAAATCGAAGGAAGGGATTTTTAACCTCGGTGCGCAGGGAGAATTGTATTTAGGCCAGCTAAAAGAAACCGATCAAAAGTCAGGTGAAGTAGATGTTCAACTAACAGTATTGCAAAGAATTGAGCAGTATGTAAACACCCGCAACCGGAGTATTGAAAATGTTCCGGCGACCCTTGGTTTGACCGATCCTGTTTTATTGGGTTTGCTAAACCAGTTGTACCAGACGGAGTTTGAAGCGGATAAAATGAGAAAATTATCAGGCGAAAAAAACCCCCAACTGGAAGTGCTGAATGAAAGCCTGCAGAAACTGCGGCCTAGTATTCTGGCTAGTATTAATAATCTGCGAATCAACCTGCAGAGCACGAAAGACAAGCTGGCCCTTGAAGAAGGTTTGCTGAAGGGACAGTTAAAAAACATACCCGAAAAAGAGCGCTCCCTGCTGGAGATTAGCCGGCAGCAACAAATAAAAAACACTATTTATACCTATTTGTTACAAAAACGCGAAGAGTCTATTTTATCGGCCGCAGCGCAAGTGCCCAACTACCGGGTCATCAACGCCCCGGAACTTGCAGGGCAGGTGGCTCCTAAACCCAACTTGGTTTATTTACTTGCATTGGTGCTTGCCACCGGGTTGCTTGCCATTTACGTTTACTTAAAAGAGTTTGCAGGCAGTAAAATACTTTTCAGTGATGATTTGGAGAAAGCTACCGGATTGCCGGTATTGGGCGAACTGGTTTATTCCAAAAGGGGCAAAGCCGGGCCCGTAATTATGCCTACAGAGCGATTGCTGATTGGGGAACAATTGAGGGATTTACGGACCAATTTATCTTATATCAATGTACAAAAAGAGGGCGGTCAGGTATTGCTCATTACTTCGTCTATTAGCGGGGAGGGCAAAAGTTTTTTATCCATTAACCTCGCAGCAGCCCTGTCAAGAGTAGAAAAAAAAGTGTTGATTATGGAGTGCGATCTTCGCAAGCCGATGATTACACAACAACTCGGATTAGAAAAAGCCAAGGGACTTACGGATTATATGATTGGGGCGGCTTCGGAAGCAGAGATTATAAGGCCACTTCAATTTGATAATATGTCATTGATTTCCTCTGGTCCGGTGCCACCCAATCCGGTAGAATTGTTGATGAATGGAAAATTTGAAGCGTTGGTAACTAAACTGAGCAAGCAGTTCGATTATATCCTTATTGATTCACCGCCAGCGGGTATTTTAACAGATGCCAAAGTGTTGGCCAGGGTAGCTGACAGCACCTTGTATGTAGTTAGGTATAATTATACACCTTATCCATTTTTAGAGTTTATCAGGCAACAAGACCTGCGTAAAACCTTGCCACGCATCAATCTGGTTTTCAACGGCGTGATTCGCAAAAAAGTGCCGGGCTATGGCTATGGCTATGGATATGGCTACGGTTATGGGGATGGGTATGGACAGGATAATAAAAAGTCAAAATAAAAGCTATTAAAATTTATAGCCTTAACTCTGTTCAATTCCATTTGTTTTCTGCGTATAATTACGCCTCCTGCTTTTTAATACCACATCCGTGTAAGTACATTATTGTTGTTAACAAGCTTATACTACAACCTTATTTTAAGGATATTAGCAAGCGGGTGGCAAGTGATTTTAGGCGAACAGCTAAATGAAGTTAGATACCTTTTAGAAGGGCATTTATTACGGGTTTCGTTTAGAAATTAAACAAAAAAATAATTAAGTAATTGGTATAGGCGCTTAGGTCGCAAGTTGTTAGTTTTGCCAGATGGCAGAACGGAGTACATTTGTTGGAGTGAACTCAATTACATTCAATCAGCTATTTAAAACAGAGGCAAATTGCTTAGAATACTTATCATCTTTAAAATGGGAAGGCGGTTATTGTTGTAAAAGATGTAAGAATGATAAATATTGCCAGGGTAAGAAGCCGTTCAACAGGCGGTGTACCAAGTGCCGGTATGAAGAAAGTCCTACAGCAGGAACTATGTTTGACAAGGTTAAATTTTCTTTGCTAAAAGCATTTCACATTGCCTTTAAAATTAGTACAAAGAAAAAGGGAATGTCCAGTTTAGAGTTGAGCAATGAATTTGAGTTGCGACAAAAGACTTGCTGGGAGTTCAAATGGAAAATACAACAAGCAATGGCAAGCAGCCTCCAGCAACCCTTACAGGGAACAGTTCATGTAGATGAGTTTATGATTGGTGGTGCTGAGGAACAAAAGCGAGGCAGGAGCAAGGGAGCTAAAAAATTAATAGTGGTTGCATTGGAGATTCTAGATTCAGGTGTGGGAAGGGCTTATGCTGAAATAATAGAAAATGCATCGGCAAAAGAATTAGGAAGTTTTTTGAACAAGTATGTATCTAAAGAAGCAAAGGTCATCTCTGATGAATGGCGTGGGTACACACCACTAAAAGCAGACTTTGAAAAATTAGAGCAGATAACATCCAATGATGGGAAAAACTTTAAAGACATTCATATTCACATCATGAATATTAAAGGATGGCTAAGAGGAATTCATCATCATTGTAGTAAAGAAAGGATGCAGGGGTATCTTAATGAATATCATTTTAGATACAATAGAAGGCAAGCCATGGGGGTAATCTTTGATTTACTCATTAAAAAGATGGTAAAAAATGAACCAGTACGCTTATTATCAACTAATTAAAATTGCGACCTAAACGACTATACCAATTAAGTAAAATACTATTTTGCGCAATAAAAATACAATCCTTAACTATCCTTTAAATTATAATTTTAATGGATCTTAAACAGCAGGCAATTAGCGGGGTTTTATGGAATTCAATTGGCAAGTTTTCTGCCATGGGGATTGAATTTGTAGTGGGAATTATACTTGCAAGGCTACTCTCTCCTAAGGAATTTGGATTAATTGGCACCATTATGGTCATTATTTCGCTTTCTCAGGTATTTATTAACAGCGGATTTAACCAGGCCCTGGTTCGTAAACAGGATTGCTCCCAGGCAGACTATTCTACTGTCTTTTTTTTTAATCTGGCTGTAGGTTTCTTTTTATTTCTCATTCTGTTGTTATCTGCCGGTGCTATTAGCCAATTTTATAATAATCCCGAACTTAAACCATTGATACAGATCGTAGGGCTCGGTTTAATAATCAGTGCGCTTACCATGATTCAAAGCACCAGGTTAATTAAGCAAATAGATTTTAAACTACAAACTAAGATTTCGGTTATTGCTTCTGTCATATCCGGAATTGTGGCCGTATCATTGGCTTTTAATGGATTTGGTGTATGGAGCCTGGTTGCAAAATACCTGACAAATCAAACGGTAAACTCTGCCTTGTTGTGGATGTGGAGCCGTTGGAAACCAGATTGGGTATTTAATTACAATTCATTAAAAGACTTGTTTGCTTTTGGCTCAAAGTTGTTACTGAGTGGGTTAATTGGTACTTTTTTTACTAATATTTATTACGTAGTTATCGGAAAATATTTTTCGCCATCCGATTTAGGTTTTTATACAAGAGCTGAACTCTTTAAAAATTTGCCCAGTCAAAATATTTCTGACATTTTAACAAGCGTAAGCTATCCTGTTTTATCAAAAGTGCAGCATGATCCGGAACAATTAAAAGCGGTACTTCAAAAAATGATTACTACTACATTTTTTGTTGTGGCTTTACTAATGTTTGGTTTGGCAGCAGTGGCGAAAGCATTGATAATTACATTGGTTGGTTTACAATGGAGCCAATCAATTATTTATTTACAAATGTTG
>JANYFI010000064.1 GCA_025362765.1 Ferruginibacter sp.
ACTACTTCATTTACATTCATATTGCTCTGCGTACCACTACCGGTTTGCCAAACCACCAACGGAAAATAAGCATCTAATTTTCCATCCAGAATTTCATCGCATACCTTGCCAATCAGATCGCATTTTTCTTTCGACAGAACACCGGCATCAAAGTTGGTGAGCGCAGCAGCTTTTTTTAAATAGGCAAATGCTTTGATAATTTCTTTGGGCATTTTGTTAATGTCCTGCGCAATTTTAAAATTATCAATACTGCGTTGTGTTTGTGCGCCGTAATACGCATCAACGGGTACTTTCACTTCACCCATGGTGTCTTTTTCAATCCGGTATTCCATGTAATTATTTTTTAGGTTATTATTCGCGGCAAAGTTACTTGTTGCTGTATAAAGTAATCAGCATACATGATAATAATCATTGCGCTGTTTTATAAACATGCTAGCGGGAATATTTAATTATTTACCCGTAAAATGAGGTTTCCTCTTTTCTAAAAAGGCAGTGGTACCTTCTATCATATCTGCGGTTCCGAAGCAGTGGCCAAATGCATTTATTTCGGCCAGGTAACCATCAGTGCTTTTATCATAAACAGCGTTGGCGGCCCCGATGCATGCTGCTACCGCGACTGGTGCTTTTGTATTGATGAGCGTTAAAATGGCAGTTGCTTTATTTAATAATTCAGCTGCCGGTACAACATAATTTACAAGGCCATATTGAAGGGCGGTGGCAGCATCAATCATGTTTCCGCTAACCAGCATTTCTATCGCCCGGCCTTTGCCTATCAACTGCGTCAGGCGTTGGGTTCCTCCATAGCCTGGTATTAAACCAAGGTTTACCTCAGGTTGCCCAAATTTTGCATTGTCGCTGGCGATGCGAAAATGACAGGCCATTGCCAGCTCACAACCACCACCGAGTGCAAACCCGTTAACAGCCGCTATTACCGGCTTTGCGCTGTTTTCTATCTTAAAAAAAATATCCTGTCCTTTTTTAGATAAAGCCGTAGCTTCTGTTATAGTTAGGCAGGTAAATTCAGTAATATCCGCGCCGGCAACAAAGGCTTTATTACCAGCACCGGTGATGATGGCTGATTGTATAGCAGAATTATGTTGTATTTCGTCAATGGCATTGTTAAGATCAATAAACACCTCTTTGTTTAACGCATTGAGTTTATCTGTCCGGTTGATGGTGATGGTGAAGATGTTATCTGTTAAAGAAGTAAGCAAAGTTGAGTAACTCATGCATTTGGAATTTTTGGTTGTTAGACTACTACGGGAGAAATATAAGATGGTAAGGTCTCGTCAATGTCAATTACTATTCTCATTCAAAAACTGCGGTTTACTTTTACCCAGTCTTTTATATACACTGCAATTTCACTGGTAGTGGCGCCGGGCGCAAATAATTTTCCAACACCCATTTTATTCAATGCCTCCATATCTTCGTCCGGTATGATGCCGCCACCAGTAAGTAATACATCATCCATTTTTTTTTCTTTCATCAAGGCAATTACTTTGGTAAAAACAGTATTGTGTGCGCCACTTAGAATACTGATTCCGATGGCATCCACATCTTCCTGCAAGGCGGCGTTTACTACCATCTCCGGTGTTTGGCGCAGGCCTGTGTAAATTACTTCCATGCCAGCGTCACGCAGTGCGGTGGCAATTATTTTAGCGCCCCGGTCGTGGCCGTCTAATCCTACTTTTGCTACCAGCACCCGTATTGGTCTGTTCATATGTAACGTCTTTTGGTAATAAGATTACTCAATTAAAGATAGCGTATGCTCTATCCTTTGTATCGTCGCTTCTTTTTCAATGGCAGCGGCAATTTCAAATACGCCGGGCCCAAATTTACCGCCGACCAGCATAATGCGCAATGGCAGCATCAGTTCGCCGGTTTTTAACTGGTTGGCTGCTGCCAATTCTTTAAAACTTAGTTCCAGGTCTGCCGCATTCCATAAGGTGCTTAATTGCCATGATTTTATCAATTCTATAAAAAACATGTTTTTCTTCTCATCCCATTTTGGTTGTATGGATGTTATGTCAATAGTTGCCGGTGCCTGAAAAAAGAAACTGCCTTGTGTAAAAAAATCGGGTAGTAAGGTGCAACGTTCTTTTACAAGCTCCATCACCTTTTTTAAATAATTATCATCCAGGATTGCTATGCCGTTTGATTTAAAAATATTTTTTACTCTATCAGCGTAATGGCTCACATCCAGCTTTTTTATCCACTCATGATTATACCATTTTGCTTTTTCGAAATCGAATTTGGCCCCGCCTTTATGTACCTTTTCAATATTAAATTTGGCTATCAGTTCATCCATTGAAAAAATTTCCTGCTCCGTTCCATCATTCCATCCCAATACTGTCAGCAGGTTAATAAATGCTTCGGGCAAAAAGCCGATTTCTTTAAAACCTTTGGTAACTTCTTTGGTTACAGCATCAGCCCAATCCATTGCATACACAGGAAAACCCAGGCGGTCGCCATCCCTTTTACTAAGCTTGCCATTGCCATCTGGTTTCAATATCAATGGCAGATGCGCCCATTGCGGCATATTTTCAAGGCCAAACAAATATTGCCATAATAAAATATGTACAGGCGCGCTGGGGAGCCATTCTTCGCCGCGAAAAGCATGCGTTATCTTCATTAAATAGTCATCCACCACAACGGCCAAATGATAAGTAGGCATTCCATCGGCCTTTAATAAAACTTTATCATCTACATTATTGGTATCAAAAGAAATATCGCCCCTGATCATATCGGTAAAGGGAATAAATTCATCCGGCAATATTTTTATCCTGATAACATACGGCGTGTCGGCATCCAGTAACTGCTGTGTTTCTTCCGGCATCAAACGCAGTGAATTATTCATATTCATGCGAACGTGGTGATCATATTGTAAACTGTTGCTGCCCTTTGTTTTTAATAGCTCCCGCATTTTTTCAATTTCATCAGCCGTATCAAATGCATAGTAGGCGTGCCCGTCTTTTACCAGTTGTTCCGCATATTGCCGGTACATTTCCTTTCTTTCACTTTGCCGGTAAGGTTCATAGGGGCCACCGTGCAACACACTTTCGTCTGGTGTTAAACCACACCATTGCAGGCAATCAAAAATATATTTTTCAGCGCCCGCCACAAACCTGTTTTGGTCAGTATCTTCTATTCTTACAATAAAATCACCTGACTGCTGTTTGGCAAACAAATAGTTAAATAGCACGGTGCGCACGCCACCAAGGTGTAACCCCCCCGTGGGGCTTGGCGCAAATCTTACTCTTACTTTTTTTGACATATTGCAAAGATAAGCAGACGGTAGAGAAACGTTCTATTTGAAGCGCCACATTTAGTAGGATTTGCAGTATTTATTTAGAGGTAGAAACCGTTGGAAAACAGTTCAGCAGCACATTTTACCGTATGCATAACAGAGATACCGCTAATATTTTTTTACAGATTATTAACGAGACATTAAACTTCCGTGTGAAATATTCATCTATTAAAAATCGTTCATTAAAAAAACCAAAAAAGATTATGCAATCAAAAATCCGTTCAATCGCTACAATCAGTTTAGCGATGACCATCTTAATCGCAAGCTGTAAGAAAACAGATACCGGTACTACAGCTACCGATCCCACAGTTGAACTCACTGCACAAACAACAGATCAATCAAATGTGTCTGCCGCCAACGACGCGGTAGAAAACGATGTAAATGTTGTATTGGAAGGCACCGCCTCTTTCAACGGCAGAATGGAAAATACCCTTGGTGTATTGTGCAACGCAACAACGGTAGCTGATTCCTCCAATGGTGTCAGAAGAATTACCATTACATATGGTGGCGCTAATTGCGTCGGAAGCCGTACAATAACTGGTGTAGTAGTATTGTCAATGCCCATCGGAAGCCATTGGAAAGATGTTGGAGCGGTAATGACCATGACACAAAATTTGACTATCACAAAAGTCAGCGATGGTAAGAGCGTTATTATCAGCGGATCAAAAACCATTACCAATGTTACAGGCGGCCGGTTGAGCGATCTGGCGAAAAAAGGAACTATTACTCATTTAATTGCAGGAGCAGATTCGATTACATTTGATAATGGCAAACAAAGAATATGGCAGGTAGCCAAACAAAGGGTATTCACTTATAGTGATGGCGTAGTTATTACTACTACTGGTACCCATACCGACGCAGGCGTAACTGGTATTGCAGAGTGGGGTACCAACCGTTTTGGTAATGCATTCGTAACAGCCATCAGTGCGCCAATGGTTATCAGGCAGGATTGTGATTTCAGGCTGGTAAGCGGAGCCGTAGTACACAGTAAATTGGTAGACAATGTAACAGTAACTTTTGGCTTGGATTCAACAGGTGTGTCAACTGGTTGTCCTGGAAGTGGCACATACTATTATAAGGCGGTTTGGCAGGGCGTAAATGGGGTAACAAAAACAATTATTTTACCTTATTAACATTAAGACATTTTAATAAAAAAGGCTATCTGGAAGGATAGCTTTTTTTATGTGCAAATTACTATAGGGACTTATCCATAGCAGCAAACAAATCTAATTTTTGTCTCAATGGCTTTTTCAAAACGGATTCCCGCAAATTGAAAAGGTATTTAAGTGCGTTTGTCCCGGATATCAACAGGCAGCACAATCATGATTATTGCGATAGCTTTGCGAAGCTATTTATTGAATGAAGCCGGGCGGCGGGCGGTAAGAAAAAAGTAATGACTATGTTCTATTTTATTAAAACACCAGGCTGGCTAAAAAAAATTTATTCATCCTGTATTTGGCATATTGATACAACGGAAAAAAAAATTTACCTGAGTTTTGATGACGGGCCACATCCAACGGTTACGACCTTTGTACTGGATATATTGGATAAATACCAGGCAAAAGCAACTTTTTTTTGCATAGGAAAAAATGTAGCGGCTTACCCGGAAGTGTTTAAAAAAATTCTTTCGGCGGGCCATGCCGTCGGCAATCATACCTTCAACCACTTAAATGGATGGAAAACAACAAAAGAAACCTACCTACAGGATATTGAAGCAGCAAAGCGGTTGGTAGATTCCAATCTTTTCAGGCCGCCATATGGCAAAATTAGCGCTGGTCAGCTAAAAGAACTGCACGCAATGTGTCCGGAAATGAAAGTAATTATGTGGTCGGTGTTAAGCGCTGATTTTGACAATAGGATATCTGCCCGCCGTTGCGCACACAACGTATTAAACAATGCCTCGCCCGGCGCCGTGGTGGTATTTCACGACAGTGAAAAAGCATTTGAAAAACTTCGAATAGCTTTGCCGCAGGTGCTGGAAAACTTTTCTAAAAAGGGATATGTATTTGAAAAAATTGTTACTTAAGGCGAGAAGCCCTATAAGCGTGGTAATTGATGAGTTTGTTAAAAAAAAGTGGGCCTGGGTAGAAACCCTGGCCCGTTTTTAATCCGTACCCTATGAAAACTGGGCGAAAGGTACTAAGTAGTTTTTGAATAAACAATATTATTTTAACATTATTTTTGGCACCTTTTTTACCTGCTGCGTATAGGGTTGGTATAAAATATTTATCAATACCTGTTTACTTTAATATGAAGATAATAGATACCCATTGTCATCTTTACTCAGAAGAGTTTAACAGTGACGTAGAAGCAACAATCAGCCGTGCGACGGCATTGGGAGTTGAAAAAATTTACCTGCCTGCTATCGACAGTGGCAGTATAGATGCTATATTAGCAGTAGAGCGGGCTCACCCCGGAAAATGTATTGCGATGATGGGTTTACATCCCTGTTACGTAAAAGAAAATTATAAGGAGGAACTGGCGATAGTACAGTCATGGCTCACTAAAAGAAAATTTGCAGCCATTGGCGAAATTGGCCTGGATTTTTATTGGGATAAGACATTTGTAAAAGAGCAGCACGAGGCATTTCGGATGCAAATGGATTGGGCGGTTGCATATAATTTACCCATAGTAATACACACCCGAAATGCCATGCAGGAAACCATTAACCTTGTTAAAGAATATGTGCCAAAAGGTATAAAAGGCATTTTCCATTGCTTTAGCGGCAGCTATGAAAGTGCCAGTGAAATTATCAAAGCAGGATTTTATCTTGGCATTGGCGGGGTGCTTACTTATAAGAATTCGGGCTTGCCCGAAGTGCTGTCAAAAATAGACTTGCAACACCTGGTACTTGAAACAGATGCGCCTTATTTAACACCTGTTCCATTCAGGGGTAAAAGAAATGAAAGCAGTTATTTAAAATACATAATTGAAAAATTAGCGCTGGTAAAAAACTGTTCTGAAGAAGAAATTGCGGCAATAACAACAGCCAATGCCGAAAAAATATTCGGCTTATAAAAAGCGATACTGTATTTTTGCCCTCCTGAAAAAAGGAGAGTTGTCCGAGTGGTTGAAGGAGCACGCCTGGAAAGTGTGTATATGGGTAACTGTATCAAGAGTTCGAATCTCTTACTCTCCGCTTTAAGTGATGCATAAGGCCTGTAAAATGTAAGTTTTACAGGCCTTTTTTATGCCCTTCCATGTAATTAATGCCGGCAAAAAAATAATGGAGAGCACAAGCATGCCCGCTGCTGTCAACGTTGCTTTTCTTTCATGGATCAGCACAATATCTACAGGACAATTAATATCCATAGGCATAACGATGAGTTTATTATGGGTAATTTAATAATTGATAATAAAGCAACAGGAAATAAATTTGTATGTTTTTTTGTTTGCTTATACTGCGTATCTATTTTTTAAAGATTGATTTTTATTATTAGTCTATAAATTTGGTAGGCTAATAAAATCATTCTATTTTTGCAGCAGATTTAACAGAGGAGTGCTCAATAATTCGGATGTTTTAAAATTGTTCCAATCTTATAAGGGCCTGTTTTTTTAAGAAGAAGAATAAATTACAGGTGACGCAGCCTGCTCCTTTTTTCCGGTGTAATCAGATAATGATCTATTGTAATCAAAAGTTTTAAACTAAATATTTTATAATGAAACAGTGCGCCCCATTTAATTTTTCTCCTTTCTTTTTGCTCACTTTAAAAGTTGTCGCCAATAATTGTTGTGCCAACTGCAACAGTTGTTGTTGCAGTTAATCTTCCTCAAAAATTTGCTATAATAAATCGTTTGAAACAGGCCGTGTAAACAACTGGCATGTTGCCAATAGCCATTGCTATGCTCATTGGCAATCAATCATATCTTAACCAAAATAATTTTGACTAATTATGTACAAGACTTCGATCCTTATCAAAAAAATAATTCAAAAAGGGGCGGCATGCCTGCTGCTATTTCTTTTGTCTCAATCAGCAATAGCGCAACGGCTAAGCGTCAATGGTTCAGTAACGTCTAAAAATACCGAGCAGCTTTTGCCAGGTGTTACCATTGCTGTGGAAGGCACTACTGCAAAGGCTGTAACGGATGCCGCAGGCAACTTTTCAATAAATGCAACAGATAAAAGTGTTTTAATCTTTTCATTTATTGGGTACAAATCTCAGCAGATAATAATCGGTAAGAACACCGTTTCGTTACAAGTTTTACTGGAGCAGCATGAAAACCTGCTGAATGAAGTAGTAGTAACTGCGCTGGGCATCACTAAAGAAAAAAAGTCTTTAGGTTATGCCGTGCAGGAACTAAAGTCAAAAGATATTTCCGAGGCTAAGGAAACCAATCTTGTCAATGCATTATTGGGCAAGATAGCAGGCGTAAATGTTACCAATAGCCAGGGCGATATGGGGTCTTCAAGGATCATCATCCGTGGCGAAACTTCTATCGCCGGCAATAACCAACCCTTGTTTGTTATAGATGGCGTGCCGGTAGATAATTCGCAATTTCAGGGTTCCGGCGCATCCAGGGATTTTGCTAATTCCA
This sequence comes from Ferruginibacter sp., assembly GCA_025362765.1. GTDB lineage: Bacteria > Bacteroidota > Bacteroidia > Chitinophagales > Chitinophagaceae > Ferruginibacter. Next base: position 7,844 of record JANYFI010000064.1, read on the forward strand.
TCGCCGACATCAACTCAGAAGACATCGAATCTATCAGTGTGCTGAAAGGCCCTAATGCCGCGGCGCTTTATGGAGCCCGTGCCGCAGCCGGTGTTATCCTTATAAAAACAAAGACGGGTAAAAAACAAAAAGGGCTTGGCATCACCCTCAATTCAAACACCAGTTTTTCTAACCTGCTCACGTTGCCCAATTATCAAAATGCTTTTGGGCAAGGCTCCAACGGCAACTTTAGTTATGTAGATGGAAAGGGCGGTGGAGTGAATGATGGCGTTGATGAAAGCTGGGGACCTGCATTGGATGGAAGGCTTCTCCCTCAATTTAATTCTAATGGTGTGGCAGTGCCGTTTGTTGCGCATCCTAACAACGTTCGTGATTTTTTTAATACCGGTTATACTTATAACAATGGCGTGGCTATTGCAGGATCGGGCGATAAATATGATGTCCGCTTCTCTTACAATAACCAAAAACAAACGGGCGTAATACCCAACACCAGCCAGGGAAAGAATTCTTTTTTATTGAACACTACGTATAAAATTTCTCCGGAACTGACCCTGCACGCAAGCGCCAATTATATACAGGACAATGCCGCTAATTTACCCGGGGCATTCGGTAAAAGGGCTACCAGCACCATGTTGCAGTTTACCTGGTTCGGAAGGCAGGTAGATATCAGCCAGCTAAAAAATTACCGCAACGCAGATGGCAGCACCTTTAACTGGAACAACAGTTATTACAGCAACCCTTATTTTCTGGCTTACGAAAATACAGCAGGCCAGCGAAGGGACAGGTTGATAGGAAACGTTGAATTGAACTATAAGATAGCTAAAGGGCTATCCGCAAACTTTCGCACCGGCAACGATTATTATACAGACCGCCGTAAATTAAAGATTGCTTATGGCACCAATGGAACGCCATTCGGATCTTATGAAGAAGATGCTTATACCATCAACGAAAACAATACAGAAGCAAGGCTCGATTTTAATAAAAAACTGAACAGTGATTTCTCGCTTGATGTTTTCGCAGGTGGCAACATCCGCACCAACAGCTATACACAGAACGACCAGGTAGCGCCAAAGTTAGCGGTGAGCGGGGTTTACACGCTAAGCAACTCCCGCGACCCGTTGATATCTTCCAATTATTTCAGCAAGCTTAAGACCTATAGTTTGTTTTCATCGGCACAGGTGGGCTATAAAAACTATGCCTACATAAACCTTACCGCACGCAACGATTGGTCATCTTCATTGCCTGTTGTTAACCAGTCTTATTTTTACCCATCCGTAAACGGCAGCTTTATATTAACAGAAGCATTCGACATAAAAGGCACAGTGCTTAGCTATGCAAAATTAAGAGGCGGCTGGTCTAAGGTGGGCAAGGCGGCAGACCCTTACCAGTTGGTGAACACGTTTAATTTTACTGCGCCCTTTGGCACCAGCCCGCAACAGAATATAGCCAGCATTGACCTTAATCCCAACCTTAAACCAGAGAGCACTTCTTCTACTGAAGTGGGTGCAGAGTTTGGCTTTTTAAATAACCGCATAAGGCTGGACCTCAGCTTGTACAACACCAATAGCATTGACCAGATATTAAGCGTAGATGTAAGCCCATCAACAGGCTATAGCCAAAAACTCATCAACGGCGGAAAGATAAATAACAAGGGCATAGAAGTGCAGTTGGGGTTGACGCCTGTAAAATCTACTCAATTTACATGGGATGTAAACTTCAATTTTTCCAGCAACCGCAGCAGGGTATTAGAGCTGGATAAAGAAGGCAGGCTACAGAGTTACGTGCTTGGGTCAGACCGTACAGTACAGGTATTGGCAGCAGTAGGACAGCCATACGGATCGCTTTTCGGCAATGCTTATTTAAGGGATGCATCCGGACAAATAATCGTGACTGCCGGCGGTACGCCTACCATTGACCCTACAAAACATTTTCTTGGAAAGTTTACGCCAGACTGGCTGGGCAGTATCAGCAACAGCTTTACTTATAAAGATTTCAACGTAAGCTTTTTGGTAGATGCAAGAGTGGGCGGATCGATCTACTCCAACACCAACCGTACCGGAACTTATACCGGCGTACTGGCAACAACATTGCCGGGCCGCAATGCCGCCAATGGAGGGCTTGCTTATTATTATGCCGGCAACCAGGCTTCAACCGGTGCCATTGCAATTGCGGCAGGTACTGCTGCAGGGCCAGGCGGCGAAACAGTTTACCAGGATGGCAATGTGTTTAAAGGCGTTACCGCAGATGGCAAAGCAAACACAACGATACTGCCTGCACAGAATTACTATAAAGGCTTTACTAATGTAGATGAACAGTTTGTGTACGATGCTACCTATGTAAAACTTCGCGAAGTAAAGTTTGGCTATTCGCTTCCTTTGAAACTGATAAAGGGCATTGGCCTGCAAGGCGCCACCATTGCTGTGGTTGGCCGCAACCTTTGGATCATTCATAAAAAAGTACCTAACATAGATCCTGAAACAGCCTTTGCCAACAGCAACGCACAGGGCCTTGAAGACCTTACACTGCCAACAGTCCGTAACATCGGCATCAACATCAACCTTAAATTTTAACTATCATGAAATTGAAATCGCTATACATATCCTTCTCTGCATTTTTATTGCTAACATTTTCTGCCTGCAAAAAAGACCTGGAGAAAGTGAACCAGAACCCCAACGCAGCGCAAAACGCACAGCCGGATTTTTTATTGACGGCCGCTATCAAAACAACCGCCGATACTTATTGGGGCACAACAAACAACATGAACAGCAGCCTGCTATTTATACAATACTGGGCAAAGATTCAATACACCGATCCTGACCGCTACATATTTTCTAACAGCGATTTTCAGGAGCTGTGGACAGTCGGGTTTTCTAAAAGTATCGTGAACCTTAACCAGGTAATCCGCATTGCGGATGCACAGCAAAACCCTAATTATAAAGGCGTGGCGTTGGTATTGCGTTCGTGGGTATTTTTATTATTAACGGATGCTTACGGCGATATTCCTTACAAGCAATCTGCCAATATAGATACTTACTTAACGCCTGCCTATGACCATCAGAAAGATGTGTACGAAGGCTTACTGGCTGATTTGAAAACTGCGCAGGCATCGCTTGATCCCGCAGGCAAAGCCATTTTAGGCGATGTGGTGTACAACAACAATATTGCCCTTTGGAAAAAGTTCGCCAACTCTTTGCGGTTGCGCATAGCATTGCGTATTGCGGATAGGGAGCCTGAAGTATCTAAACAAGTATTGGCAGATATCCAGACGGAAGGTGGCTCATTCATTAGCAGCAATACCGAAACGGCGCAACTGGTTTATTTAAGTTCGCCCAACCAAAACCCTATCAGTAATTTGTTTGATACCCGAGACGATTACCGCATCAGCAAAACAGTTACTGATCAACTGGCAACGCTCAATGACCCACGCTTGCCCATTTTTGCTGCAAAAACACAAGTGGCTACGCCGCTGACTTATGCAGGTATTCCGAATGGTTTATTGGTAGGCGATGCAAGCAGCCTTGGGTTTACAAAAACCTCTAAGCCGGGTACTTATTTTACAGCGCCTAACGCACCGGCGGTAATAGTAAATTATGCGGAAGTATTGTTCAACAGGGCGGAAGCTGCTGCAAGGGGGCTTACAACGGAAGACGCCGAAGCGCTTTATTTACAAGCCATCAAAGCATCGTTGGGGCAGTATGGAATTGCGGATAATGATATCGCAACTTATACCGCACAACCCGCTGTACAGTATGATGCGGCTAATTTTAAAAAATCTATCGGCAACCAAAAATGGATAGCGCTTTTTGGCGAAGGCCTTGAAGGATTTGCAGAATGGCGCAGGCTCGATTATCCTGAATTGCAGCCAGCCGTAGCAGGCGTATTAAATGGCAAGCTCCCTTTGCGTTTTGTATATCCCGGCACGGAACAATCATTGAACGGGCAGAATTATAAAGCAGCCGTAGCAGCACAGGGGCCAGACCTGTTGACAACAAAACTTTGGTTCGACGTAAATTAAAACAGCAATCATGAAAAATAAATCAACGTCTTTAAGCAAATCGGTAATAGCGATATTGGTATTGATGATATCAGCTATCTCTATACATTGGATGGAGAAGAAACCAGCATTGAAACCAGGCAGATGGAGAGCCGCGATCAACCGGCCAGATGGGCAGCAGATTGTATTTAATTTTGAAACGAAAGATAAGGCAGGCAAACCTGTACTGTACATCATCAACGGAAGCGAGCGCCTGTTGGTAGATAGTATCGGGTTTAGCGGAGATTCTTTATTTATACAAATGCCCTTCTTTGAATCTGGCTTTAGGGTAAAGCTGAATGGCGAAAATGAACTGGAAGGCACCTGGGTAAAAAGCTATGGAGAGGTAATACAAAGGCTGCCATTTAAAGCGCGGTATAACACTATAGAAAGGTTTGCCACCACCGCCATTGCAACCGCTAATATTACCGGAAGATGGTCGGCTCATTTTAAAGGAAAGAATGATAAAGTATCAACGCTTACGGCAGAGTTTACGCAAGATGGGGCGCACCTTACCGGCACCTTCCTTGATCCTACGGGCGACTATCGTTTTTTAGAAGGCGTAGTAGATGGCGATAGTTTAAAGCTATCTGGTTTTGATGGCGGGCATGCATTTTTGTTTACAGCAAAAGTGGATGATGGCAATACGATATCTTCCGGTAAATTTTATTCCGGCGCCAAAGGATTGCAGGATTGGTCGGCAGAAAAAAATGCCAATGCCGCCATACCCGATGGAAACGATGCCGCCAACATTAACCTTGCCGCTGGTAAATTAAATTTTAGTTTTCCTTCCATAACGGGTGGCGGCAATGTTTCTATAAAAGACAAACAGTACGCTAACAAAGTGGTAGTGATACAAATCCTCGGCTCATGGTGCCCTAACTGTATGGACGAGACCAGTTTTTTAAGCGATTACTATAATGCCAATAAACAACGCGGCGTTGAAGTAATAGGCCTCACTTATGAACGTACTACAGACCTTGAAAAGTCGCGGAAGGCGGTGCAATCCTTCAGCAAAAGATTTGATGTAAAGTACCCCATACTGTTGACTGGTGTAGCCGTATCCGATACCTTGCGTGCAGAAAAAACATTGCCGCAATTAAAAAAGATAGCCGCCTTTCCCACAACCCTGTTTGTTAATAAAAGAGGAGAGATAGCAAAGGTACACATCGGCTACAATGGCCCTGCCACAGGCAAGCATTATGAAGAATATAAAAAAGAGTTTGAAGAAACAATAACAAAGTTGCTGGCAGAAAAATAAATAAATGATCCCAGGCGGTGTGTATCAAAAAATACCGCTCCGGCAATTATCCTGTTATCCATTAAATAAATGGGTTCACCGCATGGTCGGGTGGTTAGGTTATAGTCTCTTACGCCCAGCAAAAAAATGGCCGTATATGCCAATGAATGTTTTAAGTTGAGGTCCTTCGTTGCGAAGGACCTTTTTATTTTATTGCAAAATTGGAAGCTATTGAATGAAGAAATAACCGGCTCATCTGTACCAGGGCAAAACCGTATGCACTGTTAATTGTATCCGGCACGCATTTTATTTCCTCCGCCAATGCCATTAGTAATTCATCTATACGCATGCATTATTTTATCATGCAATAGTAGAAAAAAATCTATACCTGTTATAAACATACCCCTATATAAACCATAGCGATATGGCTATAAAATTTTGCTGATAGGTTATATATTTTTACCCCACTAAATACGGCCTACATGTGCAAG
>JANYFI010000082.1 GCA_025362765.1 Ferruginibacter sp.
TTGTTCTTTCCTACTCTTAAAAAATCTCCTGCATTCTGCCTCTGTAGAATATTGGCTAAAGAAATTTGATATGTTCATAACTAATTATTTTAGACAAAAATACTAAAATAATTAGTTATTCCAAATAGCGAATAGTCATTGAAGATTGTTAATTTGATCGAGCGTCTTTTCAAACAACGGTTCAGTCCAGCAAATAGCATCGTCTTTCTTAAACCAGGTCATTTGTCTTTTAGCATATTGCCGGGTATTTATCTTTATGGCCTCTGTTGCATCCTGCAGTGAAAGATCTCCGGCAAGATGACCGAACATTTCCCTGTATCCTACAGTTTGCAGGGCGTTTAACTCTTTATATGCCACAAGGGATTTTACTTCAGCCAGCAGCCCCTGTTTCATCATATCGTCTACCCTGCCATTAATTCTTTTGTTCAGGTCTTCCCTTGGCATTTCCAGCCCAATTGTTATAATATTAAAATCTCTTTTACGGGATTGCTGCGTTTGAAATTCAATAATGGATTTTCCGGTGGACAATTTCACCTCCAGGGCACGCATCAACCTTTGGGGATTTTTTATTTCGCCTTTGGCAAAATAAAAGGGGTCATTTTTTTCAACTTCCGTTTGCAGCCATGCCAAACCCTCCCATTCGTAATCAGCAATAATTTTTTCGCGAATAGCTGGTTGAATTACAGGCACTTCATCAATGCCATGCGAAAAAGTTTTTACATATAACCCTGTTCCGCCCACCATCACAGCAATATCATGCTGTTCAAAAATATGCTTCGCCTTTGTTAAAGCGTATTGCTCAAACACTGCAGTATTAACAGTATCATGAATTGAATGGGAGTTGATAAAATAATGCTTTACCAGGTCCAGTTCCTGCCAGGATGGTTTAGCAACCCCAATATTTAATTCTTTAAAGCACTGGCGGCTGTCCGCAGAAATAATGTCTGTTGAAAAATGTTGTGCCAGTTGTATAGCAAGCGCTGTTTTACCAACTGCTGTGGGGCCAACTATTATGATGCAGGTCTTTATCAATGGATAATTTTTAAATTGATAATGGATAATTATCTATTTTAAAGATAGAGCATTGTTAATTAAGAAAGATTTGTTGATAAATCAGGGAGTGGTATTTTGCAATAGTTCCAAGCGTGTAAAGCAGCTATTTTTGTTGAAAAAAGCGACTATAAAAAATAATAAAAGAACAATAACTGCATAATAAAACCGTGAGAGATAAATCACTTGGTTCTCATTATCCATTATCAATTAAAAAATTATCCATTAAACTAGAAGTCTTCCTGCGTTTCTTCTCCGCCAGCAGTCTCTTCTTCACTGCTCTCAGCAGCATTGCCATCTTCATCTTCTTCGCTAAAACCTTCCAGCATAGCCGCAGCATTTAAATCGTATTTTTCTTCCACTTCAGCCAAGCGTTTATCTATTAAACCTTTGGTACCATATTGAGATGGTGCAATGCCTTCAGTACGAATGCAGGCGGGGTAGGTTAGCTTTTTATTTTCTTCTTTATCAACATTAATCAGTTCCACCATAAACGTCCAGAACTTATTAAAATCATATACATAAATAAACTTTTGGTTAGGATCCTTAATTTCAGATCCCATTGTAACCTCCGTCATAATCAGCGGGTCAACCTTGTACTCTTTATCTGCATATTTGTCCAAAGAAATCTCTCTTCCCCTTAACCAGCTGTCGTTGCTGCGATAAAAGGTAGCTTTGTGTTTATTGTCAAACTCAAAACTTTTTAAAATACACAGATGCAAGTCTGCGAAATTTTGTGTGTGCTTAATCACCACATCCCTGTAAATGCTGTCATCATCTTCCCAGTAAACCCTGAAACGTAATATTGCCATGCTGTAAAATTACAAATTGATTATGGAATAATTATAATTAATCATGTTTTATAAATAAGGCCAATCGCCGTTGCTTTTTTTACCATGAAGTTGAAAGCCGCTTCATAATTATTGGGAATCTCCCCTTCTAGAATAGCTTCGCGTATTGCGTTTTTTAAATCGCCTACAATGCGGCCTGGCGGCAGGTTGAACGTTGCCATAATCAATTCGCCTGTTATCGGCGGTTGCCAGTTGCGTAACTGGTCGCTGGCCTCCACTTCGGCGCAACGCTGCCGTACCATTTCAAAATTTTCCAAGTAACGTTTTACTTTTTGTTTATTCTTGCTGGTAATATCGGCATTACATAGCGTCATCAGGGCATCAAAGTCTTCTCCCGCATCAAAAAGTAACCTGCGTATGGCCGAGTCCGTAATATTTTCTTTCGTTAAACTAATTGGCCTCAAATGTAATTCAACCAACTTTCGCACAAAACGCATTTTTTCATTTTGTGGCAATTTTAACTGCGTAAAAATTTTAGGCACCATCCTGCCGCCAACCACTTCATGGCCGTGAAACGTCCATCCATGGCCTTCTTCGAATTTTTTTGTAGCGGGTTTGGCAATATCATGCAGCACGGCCGCCCATCTTAACCACAAATCATCTGTATTTTCTGCAATATTATCTACCACCTGCAGGGTGTGGTAAAAATTATCCTTGTGCCCTTTTCCATCAATATATTCCGCACCGGCGAGCGCTACCATTTGCGGGAAAATAATTTTTAGCAAACCGCTTTTGTACAGTAAATCAAATCCAATTGAAGGCTTTTTACACAGGAGTATTTTGTTGAGTTCATCCGCGATTCTTTCGCCGCTTACAATTTTTATACGCTCTTTGTTTTCGCCAATGGCGGCAAATGTTGCTTCTTCAATGGTAAAATTTAATTGGGCGGCAAAACGAATGCCCCGCATCATCCGCAAAGGATCGTCTATAAAAGTTTGTGCAGGTGGTAATGGTGTTTTAATCATCTTTTGTTCAATAGCTGCAACACCATTAAAAGGATCAATTAATTCTCCAAAATCAGCTGTATTCAAACTAACCGCCAGCGCATTGATAGTAAAGTCCCTTCTATCCTGGTCATCTTTTAAGCTGCCTGCTTCCAC
>JANYFI010000084.1 GCA_025362765.1 Ferruginibacter sp.
TACAATATTATTTATGAAGGCTTTTGGTCACCGTTTTATTATGTAGACAAGGCTTTTCAATTTTGGTTACCCAAGCCACTTAATTTTTTCTTTTTAAGCTGTATTTGTTTTTACATTTTATGCATGTGTTTGCGCATAAGGCCGTATGTAGCCATATTGGGCAGCCTGGCTTTTGCCTATAGTACTTTTAGCCCCATTCTGGCTGCTGCCGGGCACGATACGGAATTGCTTGCCCTGGCGTATGCACCTGCATTGATTGGAGGGGTAATTCTGTTATTTGATAAACGATATATCAGCGGTTTTGTTTTTACGGCATTGTTTGCTACCATGCACCTGATGCAAAATCACCAGCAGATAAGTTACTATACGCTGCTGATTATTGCTATCATGACCATTTTTTTTGCAGTAAAGTGGATAAAGGCAAAAGATACCAAACACTTGTTGAAAGCCATTTCCCTCGCTTTAGGCGCAGCATTGATCGGCGCGATGATAAATGCTATTTTGCTATTGCCTGTATTGGATTATGCTAAAGATTCTAAACGCGGCGGCGTATTAGTAATGGATAATAAATCGCAGGACAGGACCGCAAAAGTTGAAAATAATAAAACCACCGGCCTTTCCCGTGACTATGCCTTTCAATGGAGCTATGGCCGAATTGAAACGCTGAGTTTATTATTTCCAGGCATAACCGGTTACGGCAGCCATTTTACTGAGCGGGACCAGGAATATAGCATTTTTCCAAAACTTACGGAAACATCCGCAGTTGGCAGTTATCTACAGGAAAAATTAAATGTACCAGAAGACCAGGCAGCCAATATTGCCAATAATCTTTCGGGCAGCGTTTATTGGGGCGACAAGCCATTTACCGTTGGGTCAAATTATCTCGGCGCATCTATTTGCTGTTTGTTTGTGTTAGGCATGTTTTTGCTGGATAACAAACATAAATGGTGGATTTTTACTGCAAGCCTTGCGGGAATTATCCTGGCAATGGGAAAAAATATGCCATTGATCAACAATTTTTTATTCGACTACCTTCCTATCTATAATAAATTTCGTACGCCGGAAATGGCGCTTGTTATTCCACAAATATTGTTTCCGATATTATCTGTATTAACCACACAAAAAATACTGGAAAATAACGACCCTCAAATACTTAAAAAAGTAAAATTTGGAGTATTTACCATGTGCGGCATTTTTGTATTGGCCGGTCTATTGTATTTCGGCATGGACTATAGCAAAGAAAACAAGCAAAGAACGGCCGCAGTTACAGCAGCGTTCGCAACACCGGACAGCACCTTAAATAGTAGGATGCAGGAGATTAATCAACGGTTTGAACCGCTGAAAGATAACCAGGTATATGAAAATTTTCTGCAGCAGAGCAAAGGCGATTCAAAAATTGCCCGGTCTGTAGTTGAAGCATTAAGAAAAGACAGGCAGTCTTTTTTGGGTAATGATATTTTGCATGCATTGCTTTTTGTCGCACTAACGATTGGGCTCATCGGATTATTTCTATATAAAAAGATAAATGCTGTTGTTGTTTTGTTAGGATTGCCCTTGCTGTTGTTGCTTGACCTTCTTCCTTTTGATGCTCACTATATAAATGAAAAAAGTTTTGACAATGCGGAAAAATATCATTCAAATGAATTCCCTGAAACTGATGCTGACAAATTTATTTTAAAAGATAATGATCCCAATTTCCGGGTGTTTAACGTTAGCACCGGCGATCCGTTTCAAGAAGCAAAGACATCTTATTACCACAATTCCATTGGCGGTTATCATCCTGCCAAACTCGGTATTTATGATGACCTGATTACCTACCAGCTAAGTGGCCAGCCCAACTTTGCGGTGCTGAACATGCTGAATACAAAATACATTATTGAGCCAAACCAGAAAAAAGACAATGCCATCGCACAAATTAACATGCAGGCATTGGGTAACTGTTGGTTTGTAAAGGGCGTAAAATTTGTAAATGGCCCCGTGGAAGAAATGAAAGCCCTGGACAATTTTAATCCAAAAGACACGGCTGTAATTGACGAAAAGTATAAAAATATGGTAAGTGGCTTTGCGCCTGCAGACAGTGCGGCAAGCATTAAACAGGCGGCTTTTGAAAACATGGATATTAAATACGAAAGCAACAGCAGTGCAGCCAATTTAGCCGTTTTCAGTGAAATTTTTTACAGAGACTGGAACGCCTATATCGATGGAAAATTAACTCCCATAGCCAAAGCCAACTATGTTTTAAGAGCCTTGCTGGTACCAGCTGGTAAACACAGTATTGAATTTAAATTTGAACCCAAAGTGTATAAAACAAGTTATACTATTTCATTGCTGGCTACCTGGTTATTGGTTATTCTGTTGATCGCTTATGCTGCGTATTCGTTTAAGCAAAGCCGCAAGCAAAATGAGCAATAATGGCTGGGTTGCAAATTGATTTTAATTTTTTAAAAGGCAATGATGCCCTGGTTCTTGCTATCAATCAGCAAGCCGCTGAATTGTATAGCCGTTTGCAAAATTTTGATGCATCAGAGCTCGGGATTGACAACCATTTTAAAGATTATTTCATCCAGCATCATTTGGGCAGGCGTTTGCATTTTTCTATTGAAAACAGTGCACATATTATTTATGAGTCTGTAAAAAAAACCGGTAAAGTGTTGTCACGAATAGCTATAGCAGATTACGGCGCCGGGCTTGGAACACTGTACCTGCTGGCAGGAATGATGGGTTTTAAGAGAGTTGTATACAATGATTATTTACCAGACTGGAAAGATGCCGCTGTTGCCATTAGCAGGGCTTTACAAATAAAAATAGATGATTTTGTTACGGGAGATATTGATGCCGTCACAAAATACGCAGCGAAAGAAAGTTTTCTATTCGATATCATTGCATCAAGAAATGTAATTGAACATATTTACAGCCCCGTTTTTTTTTATGAAGAGCTATACCGCCATAATCCGGCAGCGATCATATTCTCCACCACGTCAGCCAATTTTCACAATCCGGCAATGCGCCTGAAACATTATTTGCTGCACAAAAAAATTGAAAAAGAACAATACCGGCCACTGCGGATAAAAGAAC
>JANYFI010000087.1 GCA_025362765.1 Ferruginibacter sp.
ATAATTGATAATTGAATAATGGATAATTAATAATATAGTCAAATTGCAATTGATTTATTTTTTCAGTAGCGTTATTTCAACGTAATTTATTTTACATAACAGTTCATTAGATTATCATCAACATTTTTTAATTTTAATAATGGATTGTTTTCAGGTAGCTGTAGTTTTGAGAAACAAAAAAACATGTGCAGATAGAAAAGTATTAATTATCAATTACAAATTTCCCATGCGTATCTGCCTTTTTCCCGGAACTTTTGATCCTGTCACGCTTGGTCACATCGATATCATTAACAGGGCTATCCCTTTATTTGACAAAGTGATAGTAGGTATAGGGCGCAATGTAAATAAAGTGCCCATGTTTAGCGAAGAACAACGGCTGCAATGGGTAAAGGATATTTACAAAAATCAGCCAATAGTTGAAGCGGTGGTGTATGATGGGCTAACCGTAAATTGTTGTAAAAAGGTAGGGGCCAATTTTATCTTAAGAGGCATTCGCTATGTAAACGATTTTGAATATGAAAAGGCCATTGCAGATATGAATCGAAGCCTGGAAGGGCATATTGAAACTGTTTTTCTTACCTGTCTTCCACAGTTTACGTCCGTGGCTTCCACATTGGTACGGGATGTGTATAAAAACGGGGGAGATGTATCACAATTTTTGCCGGCAGAAGTGATCTCAACCATTCAAAAAAAATAAGATGTTCCAGATACCAAAAAATAAAACGATGTCTATTTGGTTTGATAAAAGCTTAAAGTTTGAAGGGCTCGCAGCTATAGAGCAAGGCTCTATGGATACCTTACTGGGAATGGAGTATGAAGCCATTGGAGAAAATTTTCTTAAAATAAAAATGCCCGTTGATGAGCGCACCAAACAACCGTACGGTTTATTGCATGGCGGTGCAAGCTGCGTGCTGGCCGAAACCACCGGCAGTCTCGCTTCTTCGCTGGTAATAGATCCCGACAAATTTATTTGTGTGGGCCTTGAGATAAATGCGAACCATGTGCGCAGTGTCAGGATTGGATATGTAATTGCTACGGCAACTCCCTTGCACCTTGGTACCAATACCCACGTGTGGGATATTAAAATACATGATGAAGCCGAAAAACTGATCTGCGTAAGCCGCTTAACAGTAGCTATTTTAAAAAAGGCTTTTTAGCAACGGAGTTCTCTAATTTTTTTAAGTAACGATAATACTATCCTGTTGTGCAAACTATTTGTAAATTATTTCGCTGCGTCAAAAAATGCTGACAAAATATCTCTAATCGAAGGGTAGGTGTTGTTCAATTGTTCTGCAATACTTTCTGGCAGTACCCATTTAATGGCTGAAATATCTTCTTCGGTTTGAGGAACAAGCGTTTGGTTAGAGGAGCAGGTCATGTAATACCAGTGCGTTGTTTTTAAAAAATGTTTTCCGTACGCACTGTAAGTATGGTAAGTTTCGCCCATTTTATATTGCAGTTTTAAATGCCTTACACCAGTTTCTTCTTCTACTTCCCGCAAAGCGCAGGCTGCTAATTCTTCACCTGTTTCTACCTTTCCTTTTGGTAAATCCCATTTAGCAAGCCGGTAAATAAACAGTAGTTCATTTTTGTCATTTTGCACCATTCCTCCGGCTGCTTCTATTGGTGTAAAGATTTTAAAGAAAGCTTTTTTCAATTCTGCCAGGTTATCGTGCAGCAATACACCCGCATGAAAAGAGGGCCTGGTTATTTCGTGTAACAGGGATTTGATAGCCGGTCCGGAGAATTCATCTATAAAAATGGTATCCGGATGATGCAATATTTCTTTCAGTTCTTCCGTCAATTCATCGCACAAAAAGACAGGCTTATCATCAAAGAAGATTTTAATGTACATATTGATTGATTAAGAAGTTTAAAAAGGTGAGTAAATCTGCCGTATTTTTTAAGTCATTTTGCTGATAGCTTAGCTTGTTTTAATTTGCAGTATGACAAATGAAAAAGCCGTAGCGGAAAAACTGTTACAAATTAATGCAATTAAATTGAGTCCGCAACAGCCCTTTACCTGGGCAAGCGGATGGAAAAGCCCTATTTACTGCGATAACCGGTGGGTATTATCCTTTCCTTTTGTAAGAGATTTTATCAAAAGTGAAATGGCCAACGTAGTGTTTGAGCAGTTTCCGCAGGCGGAACTACTTGCGGGCGTAGCTACTGCCGGCATTCCCTGGGGAGCGATGGTGGCCGATCAGTTAAAGCTTCCTTTTATTTATGTAAGACCAAAGCCAAAAGATCATGGCCTGGGAAACCAAGTGGAAGGCTTTTATGAAAAGGGACAGAAAGTATTATTAATAGAAGACCTAATTTCGACAGGTAAAAGTAGTCTTGAAGCCGCAGGCGTTTTGCGTAGCAGCGACCTCGAAATTGTGGGAATGGTTAGTATTTTTACCTACGGATTTGATGTAGCTGCAAAGGCTTTTGACACTGCCGGAGTAGCATACCGATCCCTGACCAACTACGCTACGCTGATTGAACTAGCAGCAGAGAAAGGCATTATTACAGCAGCAGACCAAAACACTTTGTTAAACTGGCGGATTGATCCGGCAAATTGGAAACCAAATAAATAACTTTATAAAAAACAGCAGTATGAAAAAGATTAAACTCACTTTATTGGCGGTAGCAGGTTTTGTGAGCCTGAGCTTCGCACAAACAAAAGCCGTAGAAAAAGTAGTAATCAAAACGCCCACCGTGCAATGCGAACAATGTAAAGACCGGATAGAAAAGTATCTAAAAAGAGAACCGGGTATTACGGCAGTAAAAGTAGACTATAAGAAAAAAACTACTACCATTACTTACCTCACAGACCGTAATAATATTGAACAATTAAAGACGGCAATCGCCAATGCGGGATATGATGCTGATGACGTGACCGCAGATGAAGATGCATATAAAAAATTACCTAAATGTTGTAAAAAGCCAGAAGGTGTTTTAAGTACAAAAAAAACGGATCAAAAATAAAAGTTATAAAAAAAGTATAATAACCACCTTAGGGTGGTTTTTTTATGCCTAAAAAATGCTTAATTGCTGTTTGCCCTCGTAACTAACTTTGAAGGTTTTAAACACTTTTAACTTCCCTACCCTAATAGTACCCTCCACTTTAACCATCACCTCGTTGGTGAGAAAACTAGCCAAGCCGTTTTTCAACAGGTTTTTCATATCTACATCTATTGTAATTGGTATGGCAAATTCTGCTACTCTCGGAATCGCTACCTGGTACTCTTGTGAAGTTCTCCCAAGATAATTATTATTAATATAAATGTCCAGATCGGTCCTGTTTAACTCCATACCAAAGTTGTTTGGGTTATAATAAATCAGGTCCATTTTTAAGGTAGTTGCCGAAAAACCAACTTTTTCCACCACCAGGTTTTTAAAGTCACGATACTCTAATTCTTTAGGGGTACTACAGGATATCACCAGATTTGTCAGTATAAACAAATAGGATAGGGCAAGGATTTTTTTATTAAACATAGTGTTTGTTAGAAGGTGAATTTTAGGGAAGGTAGGATTATAATGTAAAAACGAAAAATTATTTTATGTTAAAACCCAGCTAAACTGATTAGCTAATTTTAGCTGACAAATTGCCAAAGTAGGGAAAAATTTATACTATAAAAAGTAGTTTAATTAAATTGGTATAACTATTTAGCAAATAATTAATTATACTTTTTACGTACATTATAAATACAAGTAAAATGAGTCAATAGAATGAATAAATATCTGCATTATCTTAATTTTTAAAATAAAATTTAAATCATCATAAATTTTATTAATAAATTATTGATTATAATACAGTTATGATTATTTGTTAAAATTCTATTTCATTAATATTAACTTAATACTTTTAAAATGCACATATCGGCTAGCTCTCCTGCTCTTTAAGGCATTAAATGTTGTTTTTAAGACGCCGACATCCACCTAATTACCTTGACTGGTTCCTGAGCTTCTACTCAAATTGTATTTTTAAAATTATGTAAAATATGATTATGTCAAATTGGCATATTTAAAAATGCAGGGAATGAAATTGAATTGTGGTGTTGCAGGGTTGAAATTTACCTGGAGAAAGCTGCTTTGGAAATAGGTAACAAATAAAAAAGTAACTAGTTTTTTTAAATTAAATGGAAGCAAAAAATCGGGATTTGAAGGCAATAGATATTTTATAATATTATAAAATAAAATACATAATTTAATATTTAAATATATTAAAGAGTTAATGAAATTTTTACACTGACATAATTAATTTATATGACATTTATTTTATTTGAACTCATAATATATAAAGGTTTGAGATTTTTAATGTACCCGCCCAGCTCACAAAACAGTAATTTTATTTAAACACACTTTTAATTTTTGAGATGGCGGGAAAGTAAAAAACGGATAAATTTTAATATCACAGCATGTCAGTTTTTATAGATATTATGGAAATATTTATTTGTATATATTTACATGAGATATTTATTTTCGAAAATTTGCTTACTAAATTATCTGTTATTGTAAAATTGGTATTGTACAACGGGAAGGTGCTTTTTTCAAAAAAAGCGTAAAATGCTAAAATGAACTGGTGGGAATTTGCGACAGATTAGGCCTACATATCTATTTTCTTTTTGCTACTGCGGAGATGCTTTCCCTGCTTTTTTGGGAGAGAAAGTAACTTCAGTGAACACGGGTTTTAGAAAAGATGATTGAAATAAAATCGCTGATATTTTATAGCCGGGTGCAAAATAGAAAGTAGAAAGTGAGCTTAAAAGGGCAATTAATATATCACTTAAACTGTGGGTAGGTGTTGTAGAAATCGGGCAATTGATTCAATTAAAATGTGGCAATTACACGCATGATCTAAATAAATCGGCCATTTAACAAAATAATAAGGAACCAATAGCGTTTATAAAACAACCCCAGGTAATTCCGCTTGTGCTTGGTAAACAAGATGTTTTCTTTGGGGGTTACAGAACCAAATTAGGTTCGTAAACGAAGACCCGATTTCTATCGGGTCTTTTGTTTTTTATGCTTGTAATTAAGTTTCAGCCAGTCGGTTATGGCGCTGTATCAATATTAAGTAGTAATTCTTTTTTTATGAATCCGTAGTTTGGAATCTGTCTTTAACCTTGCAGCCTTAAACTTTTTTATGAAAAGAAGTGGCTTCAGCGAGGTATTACCATTGTTATTTTTCAGTTTGAAGTAATAGGTATTGCGTTGTTTTTTGCCTGATTGCTCTTCTTCTATCTTTACCAGCAAAGATGATTGTGAGCTGTCTTTTTCTTTATTTGAAACAGTCGTCAGTAGTTCGTGGCCCAGCTTAGTGTTGTCAGGTAATGCATCTTCATTCACCACTGCCTCAACGAAGTCATCACTTCCAGTTACTGTAGGCTGCTTTTGTACAACCTGCTTTTTGTTGGTGGTTATTTTAGGGCTTCTGGCTGCTGTAGAAATCTTATCAGTAGCCATCACGGCACCATACTCTTTCATTACACCTGCAATGTCCTCTGTGCTTTCTTTAGTTATCACAATAGGGCTGCCAACAACAACGTCAGTCATTTTATTAAGGTTAACGTGCTGAAACTTATTGGCTGTAAAAGCGGGGAAAAGATATAAGCCGGTAAATAACAATACAATAAAACCATAGAATCGACATTTTTGAAACCTGCTGTCAGTAATTCCTGGGTCCGGGGTTACCATTAGCCGCCTGATGCGCTGCAATAACATTTTTTTATTGCTGGTTGCCGCCATCGCCAATAGCAATTGCAGTTGTCGTTGTTCTTCCAGTATCAATAATGCTTTTGCATATTCCAGCGGATTAAAGCGAAAATTAAGCACCCAGTCGTCACAGCAATTTTCCCTTTCTTTTTTTGCAATGTTATTCAATAAATGAATG
>JANYFI010000088.1 GCA_025362765.1 Ferruginibacter sp.
TTTAAAAAAAGAAAATTTTAACCAATGAGCAATACAACCGGTAAATATGATTTTGGCATGATTGGCCTCGGCACAATGGGCCGCAATTTATTATTGAATATGGGCGACCATAAAGTGGCCGGCGCAGGCTATGATAAGGATGCCACTAAGGGAAAGTTGCTGGAAGAAGAAGATAAAAATGGTAACCTGAAAGGCTTTAGCGATATCAAAGAATTTACGAGTGCGTTAAAAAGTCCCAAAGCCATTATGATGCTGGTGCCCGCAGGAAAAATTGTAGATAGTGTAATTGAAGAATTATTGCCTTTGCTTGATAAAGGGGATATTTTAATTGATGGCGGAAACTCTCATTTTACTGACACCGACAGAAGGGTAGCGTACCTGGAAAGTAAAGGATTCCATTTTTTTGGTATGGGGATATCCGGAGGAGAAGAAGGCGCCCGCTTTGGACCAAGTATGATGCCTGGAGGTGATAAAGAAGCCTATAATGTAATGAAACCTATCCTTGAATCCATCGCTGCAAAAGTGGATGGCGAGCCTTGTGTGACTTATATCGGACCGGGTGCATCAGGGCATTTTGTAAAGATGGTACACAATGGCATTGAGTATGGTTTAATGCAGTTAATTGCTGAAACTTACGAAGTGCTAAAGAAAGGCCTGCAGCTGGACAATGAAGCGATCGGCAAAATATTCGGCCAGTGGAATGCAGGCAGATTACAATCTTTTTTGCTTGAAATAACTGAAGAAATATTTCAGTATAAAGAACCCGGATCTGATCATTTATTACTAGACGATATAAAAGATGAAGCAAGGGCGAAAGGAACAGGGAAGTGGACATCGCAGGTGGCAATGGACCTGGAAAGCCCGATACCAACGATTGATGCTGCTGTGGAGATGAGGGATCTATCCAAATATAAATCGCTAAGGGTGTCGCTGTCTGCATTGTACAGCACCACTGACGCTCCGCTCACAGTGGATAAAGTTGCGTTTTTAGCTGAGTTGGAACAAGCGTTTTATTTTAGCACTATCATAAGTTACGCACAGGGCATGCAGTTGTTATCCAAAGCATCTGAGGAATATAAATACAATTTGCAATTGGCGCAAATTGCCAAAATATGGCGGGGCGGTTGTATCATCCGGTCCGGCTTTTTAAATAACATCTTTGCGGCCTATAAAAAAGATACTACTCTGCAGCATTTATTACTCGATGAAGGTGTTCAGAAATTAGTGCTTGAAACGGTTTCAGGCACCAGGTCTGTTTTATCCAAAGCAGTTGCAGCGGGTATCGCCATGCCAGCTTATTCGGCTTCACTTAGTTATTTTGATAACCTGCGCAACCAAAGAATGCCGAGTAATTTAATACAGGCCCAGCGGGATTATTTTGGTGCACATACGTATGAACTAACGGGCAAGGACGGTGTTTTTCATACGAAATGGGGGAGTGGAAAATAATGCTTAGTGGTGAATAGCAGGCAGTGAGAGTTATACGGCACGATTCAAGATTCACCATTCACAACTCCCGATTCATCACATCACTCATAATTAAATAAATGTACGCAACTTTAAAAACGCAGCCGGTTATAATTGTCATCTTTGGAGGTACAGGCGATTTAAATGCGCGAAAACTGGCGCCGGCATTATATAATCTTTTTTTAGAAGGGTGGATGCCTGATCAGTTTGCGGTGATTGGCACCGGCAGAACGGAGTTAACGGATGAACAGTTCGCTCAGAAAATATTGGAGGGGATTAATAAATATTCAAGAACCGGTAAGGCGAAGACAGACAAATGGGATGAGTTTTGTAAACACCTGTTTTACCAGGCTGCAGATGTGAAAGACAGTAAATCGTATAAAGCATTTGGAACCAGGATAGATCAGCAAAATGCTGAATGGAAAGCTGACGCCCATGTAATTTATTACCTGGCGGTATCACCCGAATATTTCCCCATCATTGCTGACAATTTATCCAAAAGCAAGTTGGTGGATGACACAAAAAAGACAAGGATTGTTATTGAAAAGCCTTTTGGCCGCGATCTGGAATCTGCCAAAGAATTAAATAAATTACTGGCGGCTACTTTCAGCGAATGCCAGATATACCGCATCGATCATTATCTCGGCAAAGAAACCG
>JANYFI010000113.1 GCA_025362765.1 Ferruginibacter sp.
AGGAAATATTTCATGTTCATACCACCAAAGGCTATTTCACCAGTAAAATTTGCGCAGGAAGTTTTGGCAAACGAAGTAGCCTTGATGTAAAATGGAAACGCAGTTTTATACTGCATAAAAATAATAAACTGAGTAATTATATTGGGGTAAAATACCACATAAAAATAAATGCGCCGGCCGATACTATTGCATTGCACAATTTTAAAGATGGCTATTGCGGTATTTCCAAAATTGAAAACGATCAATGGTGCCTTTGCTATCTTACCAACGCAGCCAATCTAAAAAACAGCAACAATTCCATCAGCGAGTTGGAAAAAGATGAACTATTTAAAAACCGACATTTAAAAACAATATTTGAAAACGCCACGCTACTATATGCAGAACCGATTGCCATTTCGCAAATATCCTTTGCAAAAAAAGCGCAGGTTGAGCACCATGTATTAATGTGCGGCGATGCAGCAGGCGTTATAACACCCTTGTGTGGCAACGGTATGAGTATGGCGTTACATAGCAGCAAACTTGCTGCAGTTGCTATCAGCGAATTCTTACAAAAAAACATTAGCCGAAGTGAAATGGAAAATTTGTATACCAACAGTTGGCAAAAACAATTTGGAAAACGGTTAAGGGCCGGAAGATGGATACAGGAAGGCTTTGGCAAAACCTGGATCACCAATCTTTTCATCAGCGTCATGAAAAGATTTCCTTTTATTACAACAATGCTGATTAAACAAACACATGGAAAACCATTCTGATTTTAAATGCAGGATATTGAATACCTGATATTAGATATTATATCTCCAATTTGAAAGTATTGGATAATTACAACCATCAAAAAATCAGCAATCAGGCATTGGCGCTATCCCATCTTTAAATCAACCGCTATCATAGCCGCCTTTGCTTTTCTTGAATCTGCTAAAAATTTTCTGCCTTTGCTAAAAGGCCATGGCTCAACTCCCTTCTGTCGATTGTATTTACTTATTTGGTATAAGGCTTTCCAGTGTTTTAATATCTCTTTGTATGCGCCGACTAAAGTGTAGCCAGTATCGTAAAAATGATTGGGCTCCGCACCGCAGCCATTGTATTCTAAAATCATGAAATTTTTACCTGCTTTAAGATCATTCACGTCGCTGCACATAATATCGTACCGCCCGTAATAAAATTCGCAGCCGGTACTGCTGATGCCATCAAAAAGACTTACCAATTGATCATCTATCTCACTTTTCAAATCTACAAAACGGGCGCCCCTGTTGTGATTGGCAGCATAACTTAGCAGGTATTTTTCTCCGTCGGAAATTATTTTTTGCCAGCAATCATGATGTTTGGCCTTCAGAAGATCGATTTGTTTGGTTGCTTTGGGATGCTGTTTCACCAGCATCTCTAATGTATCGACGCCATTGCCGGTTACCTGCAACGGAATTTTGTGCAGAAAGCCGGTAACCGTTCCCTTGCTGTTTGCAGGATGACGGATATAAAATACACTTACTTCCATTGGGTATATTACCAACTGTTGTACAATATACTCCCAGGGCATCATAGCATGATAATGCTCCAATGCTGCCAGGTTATTTATCTTACGTAATAAAATGCCCTGCTCTCCCACTTCTGGCTTTACAATAAAGGGATATTCAATTCCGTGCTCCGACAATTTTTGCTGAATAATTAAAATTGATTCGGCAGGCAGTACGTTGAAAGTGGGGGGATATAAATTGGTGGGTAATAAATCGTACATTTCTTTTTTAGGTTCGCCCTCCAAACCGCCGAAGGTAATTTTTGGATTGCTGGAGGTAAAAAACCAAACAGCTTTTGATTTAATGATGTACCACAACCAGCAAACAGACAACGGTGCGTATAATACCCCGAATGGCCACGCTTCCCAATTTGTAATACGATGTAGAATTTTTTTCACCCAAATGTTTATCTCCCAAAATTAACGCCTTCGATTCAAAATAAACACCCACTGTAAAACAAGGAACATTTAATTACATTTGCTTTACTCAACACTCAATTATATGCAGGTACCAACAATGGCCGAAATGATGGCAAAAGGCGAAAGCCCTGACGTATTATCCTGGGTAGGCTGCGCAGGAAGTTTTGATCAGCGGGCGCAAAAAATAACAAAGGCATTTGTGACTATTTTAGAGGCACTGCAAATCAGGTAC
>JANYFI010000157.1 GCA_025362765.1 Ferruginibacter sp.
TGCCAAGTTACTACGCAATTCTACACAAAGAGAACTCAATGATTTTTTCGCTAAAATCAATAATGAAGATTTTAGCATTCAGCAAGTAACCAAAGGAGCCTTTTCAACGGCACGTTCCAAATTAAAACACACCGCATTTAACCACCTTACAACAATAATACAATCAAAAATCAATTATCTTCATGGCCATGAAAAAAATCTTCCTACTGCTTTGTTCGTTCTCCTTTTTGCTGGTTACGGGGCAACCAAAAAAAAACTATAAAGTAATTGCCTACTATACAGGCAATGGCGAAACCATTAAACAATACCCCCTGGATAAACTTACCCATATTATTTATAGCTTTTTAAAAATGCAAAACGACACGCTTACCTTCAGGGATAGCGCACAACAGGTGGCCGTACAGGAAATAGTCGGGCTAAAAAAAGATCATCCTAATTTAAAAGTCATGGTGTCTGTAGGTGGCTGGGGTGGCTGTGCACCCTGCAGCGATTTATTCGCCGATTCTTTACACCGCAACAATTTTGCGGCTTCGATGGTTGCCTTATTTAAACAGTATGGTATAGATGGTCTGGACCTTGATTGGGAATACCCGGCCATTGAAGGCTACCCAGGTCACAAATATGATAGCACAGACAAAAATAATTTTACTTTACTGGTACAAACACTGCGGCAACACATGGGAAAAGATTACCTGCTGAGTTTTGCCGCAGGTGGTTTTGAAAGCTATCTTCAACAATCGGTTGACTGGGATGCAGTAATACCCAACGTTGATTTTGTAAACCTGATGACCTACGACCTGGTAAGCGGATTTGCTACTGTAACCGGCCACCACACAGCGTTGTACAGTTACCTACCCGGGCAGCAGTCTGCGGCCAGCTGTATTAACTGGCTTATCAATAACAAAATACCTTCCGGCAAACTCATTATGGGGGCGGCCATGTATGCAAGAGTATGGGAGAATGTACCCAATACCCATCATGGTTTATACCAACCCGGCAAATTTAAACAAGGTGTCAGCTATTCCGGCTTCGATACTTATTTTAGCGATACCTCAGGCTTTCGCCATTACCGTGACCGTAAATCGAAAGCCCCTTACCGGTACAATGCGTCCAAACAATTATTTGCTACGTTCGATGACGCCCGCTCTATCAAAGACAAGTGTAAATTTATCCGCAAAAAAAAGATGGGCGGTATTATGTTTTGGGAATTGAGGGATGACAAAAAAGAAGATGGCCTTGTAGACCAGATGTGGAAACATTTAAGGAAATAAATTCGTGATGCTGTTATTTAACGTTGGGGTTTTCCACTATTGATATTCCCCTTCAGCCTCCGGCTTGATAGTGCTTATTTTGCAGTCAGTACTGTCGTTATTGCAGACATAACAGGCGGAAGCAACGCATAAATCCTTTTTTAGTCACCTAAAATAAATGACATGGAAGCACATACAGTTAAAATAAAATCAATAGAAAAGATAACCCGGGACGTTGTAAGAATTATACTGGAAAAACCACCAGGGTACAGCTTTATACCCGGCCAGGCGACAGAAATAGCGATTAACAAACCCGGCTGGACGGAAGAAAAAAGACCGTTTACCTTTACCTGTTTACCTACCCAGGAATATCTTGAATTCACTATAAAAACTTACCCTTCCCACAAAGGCGTTACTAACCAGTTACTGCAATTAGTACCGGGCGATGAATTAATTATTCATGAAGTATGGGGCGCTATTGCCTATAAAGGGGAAGGCACATTTATTGCGGGCGGCGCAGGCGTTACTCCTTTTATTGCCATTTTGAGGCACCTGCACTCTATAAATAAAATAACGGGTAACAAATTGATTTTTGCCAACAAAACAAAAGCCGATATTATACACGAAGTAGAACTTACCAGGCTGCTGGGTAGTGGCTTTATTAATATATTATCGGGTGAACCAATTTCCGGTTATGCCTCAGGAATGATCACTGAACAATTTTTAAAAGACAATAGTGCAGGCTTTGATAAAAAGTTTTATGTATGTGGGCCGCCCCCTATGATGGATGCCGTACAAGGGTTTCTGACTAACCTCGGCGTTGGCAACAATGCAGTGGTGGTGGAAATTTAGCTTGATTAGGCAGGCAACATTTATTGCAGATATGCCAGCAAGAAAAAGTTTCCAGCAGCTCAAAATTAATTTGAAGCTCAATAGGTGTTTCTATAATCCTTCTTCATGTACAAAATTGAGGTTGAAGAATGGTTATTCTGAGCTCCATTTGCTATTTCATTCTTTGGTTACTATAAAAGCCTTATAACTTTTATTCCCAATAAAGGTTATAGCCAGAAATTTAACCAGATCCGGGAAAGGTTGCGCAAAGAAAATTTATCGTAGTTTAAATCGAAAAAGACAATTACATACTACCAAATCTTTATCCTGTCTTTCTCCGCTACATACATTTTATCACCCGGCTGTATATTGAAAGCCTTGTCAAAATATGGCATGTTCATTAGCGGGCCATTTACACGCCACATCGGCGGTGAGTGTGGATTATTGTTTATCCAGTAACGCAGGTAGGTGTCTTTCATCTTCACCCGCCATATATGTGCAATCGAAATGCAAAAGCGCTGATTGGCAGTAAAGCCATCAATTTTTGTTATTGTATCATGCCCCTGTTGTGTTAATTTAAAAGCATCATAGGCAATGGATACACCACCAATATCGGCCGTGTTTTCACCCAGCGTTAAGGCACCTTTTACATGTACGGTATCCAACACGTTAAATGTGTTGTAAAGGTCAACCACCTGTTGCGTTTTCACTTTGAACCTGGCGTAATCACCTTTCGCCCACCAATTTTTAACATTACCATCCTTATCAAACTGTGCGCCCTGGTCATCAAAGGCATGCGTCATTTCATGGCCAATCACCATACCAATTCCGCCGTAGTTTAATGCATCATCAGCGGCATCATCAAAATAAGGCGATTGTAAAATTGCTGCGGGAAATACAATTTCATTGGCTGATGGATTGTAATAAGCCGTAACGGTAGATGGAGTAACAAACCATTCTGACCGGTCAACCGGTTTGCCTAACTTCTGCAGTTGATATTGGTAATTATTGTTGGCGGCCGATACAACATTTTCAAAGTAGGTATTGCTTTTAATATGCACGTTCTTATAATCTCTCCATTTATCAGGATAGCCAATTTTTTTCGTGATGGCAAATAGTTTTTCTTTTGCTTTTTGTTTGGTACTGTCACTCATCCAGTCAATATGGTCTATTCTTGTAGCGAATGCTTTCTGTAAATTATTCACCAGTTCAAGCGCCCGCTTCCTGGCATCTTCTGTAAAATATTTGTTTACATACAACTGGCCCAAAGCTTCGCCCAATGATTGATCCACCGCATCAGCCATTATTTCTCCTCTTGCTTTTTGTACTGCCTGCCCTTGTAATACTTTAGTATACTCAAATGCGGCATCTCCAAAAGGCTTGCTTAACCGCCTGGCAAAAGCCGTTAGTGTGTTGGCTTTTAAATATACTTTCCAATCACTCACCTGTATACTGGTAAGTAGGCCATTCAGTTTGTCGTAATAAACAGTTTGGGCAACGTCAATAGAATCTGTTTTTGCTCCCAACGCAGTCAATACATTTAACCAGTCAATATTGGGTTGCCTTTTTACCAGCACTGCTACCGGCATTTTGTTGTAATTGGCATTAATATCACGCAGTTCAATATTCGTTTTGTGCGATGCGGCAAGTTGTTTTTCTATGCCATACACCAGCGTGGCATTGTTTACAGCAGTTGCCTCATCACTGCCTGTTAAAGTAAATAAACTGGCGAGGTATTTTTTGTAAGCCGTTTGTATGGCAACAGTGGATGAATCAGTTTTAAAATAGTAATCCCTGTCTGGCATGCCAATGCCGGTTTGGTAAATATGTGCAATGTTAAGATTACTGTTTTTATTATCTGCCCCAACGCCGAAAGACAAGATAGAGCTATTGTTTATCTTATCACCATTGGCAGCAAACCGCAGCACGCCCGCCACATCGTGTATGCTGTCAATAACGCCCAGCATCGGTTTAATGGGATCGTAACTGCGTTTATTAATGGCTACGGTATCCATACCGGAAGCATAAAAATCACCTAGCTGTTGTTCAATACTGCCTGCTATATTGGTAGCTTTCGACACACTGTCCAGTATACCCTGCAAACGCAACCGCTGCGGATAATTCATAAACATGTACGCACCCACGCCCGACTGCGAAGGCGGTATTTGGGCTGTATCGTTCCATTTACTGTTAATGTATAAAAAGAAATTATCTCCCGGTTTTTTGGAAGAGTCAATGCCCTGTATGGCTATATAGTTCTGTTCGGCAACGTGGTGATTACATGCTGCCAACGATATGGTAAATACCAATAAGAATATTATTTTTTTCATAAACAATTACTTTGTACAAATGAAGATAAATTAAAAACGCTTAGAGTAATTGCCCCATTGCTTTAATATATAAGTCGCACGCAAATAACGGCTAATATATAGGCCTGCTAGCGTTGCAATAAAATCATTTACTAATTTACAATACCAAACTAATTCCAGCCATCAAATTTATTGAACCAATTGTCTGTTGGCCATTTGTGTTAGTTACTGTTTGTTGAACTGAATAATCAGGAGAACCATTAGATCCTTTGGTAGTCGTCAAGGTTGATCGTATGTTTTTGAATTTAAGTTTACTTGTGCTGCAATAATCCAACGTCGTGAATAAAAATACTTTTTTTGTCAACGAATACTTAACGACGCCTCCGATGGTATAAATAATACCAATCCCTGAACTTTTGCTTTGTTCTATTACTGCAATTGCGGTATCTGTCATACTACTCCCTTTTAAAAGAGGTGATGATGTATATACTGCTCCGATTGTTGCTTTTATAGCAGGCGATAATTTACGTTGTGCGAAGGATGAAAATTGCCTCAGTGCTCCAATTTGCAATGAACCAAGCAGCCACGATTTTTTGTCGAAATGCCAGTTTGGATAAACTGTGTAATTGGTTTGCGAAGGAGGATTGGCGGGGTCTGACCCAAGGCTGAAACCTTGATATATTTTTGCTTTTGAGAAAGCATTTTCAAAAGCAGTTGTATTAATGGGATTTCTTTGTCCTGACAATTGAACTACCAATTTCCAGTTGTCTGATAAAGGGTGCAGGTAAGAAGCCGCAATGGTCTCACCTGCTTTAGCGAAGCCGGATGAGTTGTCAAACAAATTGGTTTTTGCGAATTTACCGATGGCAAAAGCTGGTCCAGCTGAAAAAGAAATTTCACTTTTTTTAGGCTCCTGGGCAACTGTCATTGTTACCAGAAAGAGAAAGGTAAATACTATGATGGATATTATTTTCATGTAAAAAATTTTGTCCGGTTAATACAGGCTTCCGAAAAACCAGTTAACGCTGTCAATATATGATAGAGGAAGTTCCCAATGCAACATTTTGGCTGCTGGCAATCAATCACGTCGCTGGTGTTTACATTCTATACAAGTTCAATGTCCATTCTTCGTAACAAACCGTCTTCGATTGTGTAAATATGCTTTACCATCCCATCGAACACCAGGTAACCTTCCAGGTTCTTTACTATTTGGTGAACCGTCACTTCTACAGTTCCGTTTCGTCTTTCATTAAATGCGGTTGGTTCAACATGTGGATTTATTTCTGTCCATTGCCTTGTCCAGTATTTCCGTATATCATCGTGTCCACTTACGGACCCGCCCTCAAAGGCTTTTGGCCACCGCACTTTCGGGTGAAAGGTTGAAACGCGGTATCAATGTCCCTGGAATTGAAAGCCGCATACGCTTTTTGAATTAGCTGCATAATTTGCATGTCCTTATTGATTGTCCTTTTACTCAATGTACAGCCTTTTACTCAATATACATCCTTCTGTCGGCATTACGCACAACGGTCACGAATTGCCTGCAGTTGCTAATTTAAACTTAGTCCGCCTAACTCCTGCCTGGTTCTTTACTACAGGATTAAGAACGTCGTTTTGCTTTTCTCCTTCTTTGACACCCTTAATAATTTTGCGGATAGCATTCTCGTGTATTGTATCCACGTCACCCTTATCGTAATCACCGGAAGGTAAATTTATTTATTTTCGGTAGCCATTTATATTGTTCACCGCTACTTTTTCCTGCACCTTCACTTGCTGCTCTAATGCTGCAAGTTTGTATCGCTAACTGAATGAATGCGCTTCACATATACGCTATCAATTAGGAGAACACTTTTGTAGAACCATGTTTTCTATTGTATTAAGGTGTCAGATTTTATCTACATTTTTTTCGACAAAACTTGTCAACCGCATCGAATATTCATTACAATGTCGCTTTTTTCAAAGTGCTAACTTTGTATTTAATTTAAAATCCATTGCAATGAAAATCCTTCAACAACCCGGCATTCTATTTTTATTTTTCATATTGACAGCCGTATCCTTTACCAGTACAGCCCAGGTAACGCCCGTTGGCACGCCGGCTTCTGCCAGCCAATCCAATACAATCGCAAGTTTTACTGTACCGGCGGGTAATAAAAGGTTATTGCTGGTTACTGCATCAGATGGCGCCTCCACTAATATTACCGGCGTAAAGTTTAATGGCGTTGCCATGACCGAACGCAAAGAAGTAACCGATGGCGCTATTTCTGTAGATGCTATTTATACATTATCACTGGGCGACGGTGCAACAGCCATTACAGGCAGCATCGTTTTTACCAGCACCGGGCCCAGTAACTATACCAGGTTTATTTCAGCTTCGGCTTTCACAAAAGTTGATCAAACAACTCCGCTTTCGGATATGCAGGGGGAACTTTCCA
>JANYFI010000168.1 GCA_025362765.1 Ferruginibacter sp.
CTTTCTTTGTCTTCAGGATCAAGTGATACAGATACTGTGCTGGCTTTGCCCTGCACCCAGGCAAAAACCAATGGCAAAATAAATAATGCCGCAAAAGTGGAAGCGATCAGGCCGCCAATTACCGCCCGGCCAAGCGGTGAAGCCTGGTCACCCCCTTCTCCAATACCTGCCGCCATTGGTATCATTCCGGCTACCATGGCCACACTCGTCATCAGGATGGGACGCATACGCAGCGCTACCGCTTCTTTTGCAGATAAAATGGCATCGCCATTGTGTTTGCGCAATTGCTCAGCATTGGTTATCAGCAATACCGAATTGGAGATGGAAACGCCCACTGACATAATCATCCCCATGTAAGACTGGAGATTTAGCGTGGAGCCAGTTAACATCAACAACAGGAGTGCGCCTAACAGCACTGCCGGCACGGTTGCCAACACTACCAGCGAAACTTTAAAGGATTGAAAGTTAGCCGCCAGCATTAAAAATATTACCAAAATGGCCACTATTAAACCTGATTGCAGACTGTCCAAAGTATCTGTTAACACGTCACTCAATCCTTTTAATTCCATGGTTAAACCACGGGGCAATGCGCCGAGTGATTGAATAGCTGCGTTTACATCCTGCGTAGCATGACCAAGATCTTTTTTATACAGGTTAGCAGTTACGGAAAGAAGAGGGATATTTCCGATATCGTCGTTTTCGCCATTCGTAATGCCGGGCGTAATGGCGGCAACATCCCCAATTACCGGGCGGGATTGGTTGTTCAATACCGGGATCTCTGTGATATCGTTGCTGCTGCGCATTTTATTTTCTGGTATTTCCACCTGCACGGCATAACTCAAACCGATTTTTTGATCTACCCAAACATTTTTATCCGTATACCGGCTGGAGGAAGTGGAAGCGGTAAGTGAACGGGAAATGTCAGTAACATCCACTCCGAGCTGGGCGGCTTTTATCCGGTCAATGTCGATATTGATAGCAGGATAATGCGTGCTTTGTCCAATCTGCACATCCCGCAGGTAAGGAATTTTGTTTAATTTTCCAATCAGCTTATTGGCGTATTCCTCATTTATTTTTTTGTTTTTGCCCGCCACTTTTACCTCAATCGGGGTGGGCGATCCCTGGCTTAATATTTTGTCTGTTAATTGAATGGGTTCAAATGAAAGTTGCACATCCGGCATCACTGCTTTTATTTTCTTCCTGAACAGGTCCTGCAAATCTTCCAGGTTGGTTTTAAAATCTTCTTTTAATTGTACCTGCAACACCGCTTCCTGCGGACCTGCCATAAAAAGATAGATCGGGCTGGTAGAAAATAAACCTGGATGCGAACCAACAAATGCAGATGTAATGGCGACATTTTCCTTGCCCACCAGTGTATCCAGTACTGCCAGCGATTTTACAAGATCCAGTTCCGTGCGTTCCACCCTGGTTCCATCCGGTGCACGCAAACGAACCTGAAACTGTTTGGCATTTACTTTTGGCAATACATCCCGGCCAATGTTGCGTAATAATAAAAAAGCAATACCAGACACGATCATAATATAAGCAGCAACCACCCATTTTGAATAAGGAAAAAGCCGGCTGATAAAACGAAGCAACCTATTGCGAAATTTTTCAAATGCAGTTAATTTGCTACCGGTTTGGTTCATGGATTGTTCCACCAATATTTTTTTCTGATCCCAGGTATCGCCCTCGCCGCCTGTAGCCAATCCACTGCTGAGAAATGCTTCCTCATCCGTCATCTTTGCCAACGGATTCGTTCCTTTAACGTGATGATCTTTCATAATCCAGTTGGCCATTACCGGAACAAAAGTCTGGGCCATTATGTACGATATAATCATGGAGAAAGCGATCGCCATGGCCAGCGGCAAAAACAGGGCGCCAGGAATTCCTTTCATGGTGAAAGCAGGAGCAAATACCGCCAGTATACAAAACAGGATCAATAATTTGGGAAAAGCAATTTCTTTACAGGCATCCCAGATAGCCAGCGCTTTTGGTTTATGCATGTCAAAGTGCTGGTGTATGTTTTCAATAGTCACGGTCGATTCGTCCACCAATATTCCAATGGCCAGTGAAAGGCCGCTCAGTGTCATGATATTGATCGTTTGATTAAACAACGACAGGAACAGGATGCCTGAGATAATGGAAATAGGAATGGTCATTATCACGATCAACGCACCTCTTGGATCGCCCAGAAAAAGCAATACCATTAAACCCGTGAGGATGGCACCAATAGCGCCTTCGCTCAATAAACTTTTTACGGCGTTGATTACATAGCCCGATTGGTCAAACTCGTAAGATAATTTTACATCCGGCGGCAATACGGCCTGAAAGCGGGGAATTGCTTTTTTTAAATTCTGTACTACCTCCCAGGTTGATGCGTCTGCTGATTTAGTGATGGCCAGGTAAACAGATCTTTTGCCATTGATCAGTGCATAGCTCGTGGTAATGTCAGCGCCATCTTCCACAGTGGCCACATCTTTTAAATAAAGATTTTGTACATCCCCTTTAAAAAGTGGAATAGTTTCAAAATCTTTTATGGTTTTAATGGTGGTGTTGGCCGGCGTAATATAATTTTTATCGCCAATGCGCACATTGCCCGCCGGTGAGGTTTGGTTGTTTACTCTTATGGCCGCTACTAATTGGTCAATAGTAAGGTTGTGAGACCGCATCAGCTCCGGATCAGCCTTAATTACCACTGTGCGCTGGTTTCCACCAAAAGGTGCCGGCGAAACAAGACCAGGGATGGACGAAAAAGAAGGCCGGATATATACACTGGCAAAATCCAGCAATTCATTATTGGTATGCGTGGGGCTGCTTAACACCAGTTGCCCTACTGGGAGGGTAGATGCATCAAAGCGGATAATAAACGGTGGTTGTGAACCAGGTGGAAAAGAAGCCTGGGCACGGTTGCTAAATGCAGATACTTCTGCAGCGGCTTGTGCCATATTTGTACCTTCGTAAAAAGTAAGCTTCATCAGCGTAAGACCCTGGATATTTTTGGTTTCAATGGTTTTTACGCCCGAAACATACAACATCAGATTTACATAAGGCTTACCAAAAAAAGATTCCATTTGGTCTGGTGAATAGCCGCCAAAAGGGTGCGACAGGTATATTACCGGCAAATTCATATCCGGGAAAATATCAATCTTGATATTGCGCACCGCATTGATGCCAAAGAAAAACAATCCGGCAACTAACACCATCACTGTGATGGGCTTTCTCAACGCGGCTTTTATCAGGTCCATTTCTTTTTAATTATAAGTTATGAGTTGTCAATTATAAGTTATGTTAGTAGTGTACACATCCCCAGGATAGTGTAATTTCCAGTGCCGTCAATTTTTTATCACTCCATCCTCTACTACTCTTACGACCTGAAAAAACGCATAACTCATAACTGTATTATCGCACCTGTTTTAAAAACAAATCAAAATCCCCAGATGCCGCAGCTTTTTGCAACAGCGATTGCCAAACATTCACGTAAGCCACGCTTTGGTCTGTTTCGGCCCTGTTCAATAAATACAAAGCCTGCTGCAGGTCGATGATATTGCTGAGACCGTTTTTAAACAATACCGATTTCTGCAGGTAAGCGTCTGACGCTGCTTTGTATTGAACAGGGGCTTCCCGCCAGCTTTGCAAACTGTTGGCAATGCGCTGATCTGCCAGCACAAGCTGATCTTTTAACTGGGTACTGATAAGATCATATTCGTTCTGCAAACCTTTTGAAATAAATTGCTGGGCAAGTACCTGGTGTTTTATTTTGCTGATGCTCATGATATTCCAGGCCATCGAAACGCCGGCTACGTAATTGCTTCGGGTAGGGTTAATACCGGTAAAATAGTCTTTGGAATAAGCGTTGTTAAGCGGGGTATAATTGTAATCAAAACCAGATCCTCTTGTTTGAAAAATACCGAACAGGTTTACACCCGGCAATATACTTTTTGCGAGTAAGCTACTATAACTGTTACTTTGATCAACACGTGTTTTGTAAAATTTAACCTGTGGGTTTTGATCTATTGCAAAATCTGTATTGTATGTTTTTGGAAGATTTTTTAAAAAGGCTGAATCTATTTCATAATCAGCGGGAGCGGCGTTCATGAGTTGCGCCAGTTGATTGCTGTACTGTTGCGCTGTATTGACTGCATCATAAATCAATAGCTTTGCTTTGGATACTTCCGCATTGGCGATGGAAGAATCTACGCCTGCATTTAGTCCTCCTTTTGTGCGGGCAATTGCTACGAGTTGTATATACTTCGCTCTTTCCAAATTGGCATAAGCGCTTTTTAACAGGGTTTGAGCAATCAGCAAATTCAAGTAAATACCAGCAATTTTTACGCCTTGTATAAATTGTTCCTGTACAAGATCGGCGGAGTCTTTATTCACCTGCGAAATTGAATAGTTTATCCTGGACTTGAGCCTGCCAAAAGAAAACACCTCCCAGTTGGTATTTAAAACATATACGCCGCCGAAGGCAGCCGTCCAGCTTTGGCTGCTGCCCACCGGACCGGAAGAACTGGTACCGCTGGCACCATAAGCAGATGAAGGGCCAAACTGCCCGTTGACTGTGCCAAAGCTTTGTTGTATTGACGTCAATATGTTGGGAAGATATTCGCTTCGGGTATTTTTTACCAATTCCGCGGATGAATGAAGATAGTTTTGCTTAGCTTGTAGGCTTTGATAATTTTTAAGCCCGGTCTGGATGGCTTCGGAAAGTAAAAGCGGTTTTTGTTCCTGCGCTAATGTGTACTGCCAGCAAAAAAATCCGCCTATCAGCAAAAACAATTTTCTATTTTTTAAACATATCATCATCCTTATCAGGTATCAGTTAGTAAATTGATTCCGCAATTAGATTGCCGTTCCGCCTTCCGCCTTCAGCTTTCCGTCTTTTCTCCAACAATATTCATCACACATTTCCATGCTTTTTTAGGGTCTTTATCAATGATGCTTTGCAACAGGTCTTCATGTATAGAATGTTTTATAACAAACAGCTCCGTATCTGTATAGGCCTGCCGAAAAGATTTTTTTATCTGGACGGCTATGTTTTTATACAAGTCTGCCAGTATATCATTTTTAGCTGCGTCGGCAATAGCAATGTGAAACTGAATATCAGCGTCAATGCATTCATCTGCCAGGTTATTTTTAGCGGCGTCCAATCTTTTTTTCAATAATCGGGTAAGGAGGGTAATATCTTTTTGCGTGCGGTTTATGGCGGCCTTTTCAGCTATTTTAAGTTCCAGCAACTGCCGTACTTCATTCAGGTCTTTTGCCGTAGAAGTTTGCAAACGGTCGTACCAGTGAACGGGAGTGCCATTCTGCACATCAACAAAAGTACCAAGACCCTGCTTAACTCTTATAAGCCCTTTGTTGGAAAGTATCCTGATGGCTTCGCGTACGCTGGAACGCCCAACGCCAAACTGTTTCATCATCACAGGTTCTGACGGTAGTTTTTCACCCGTTTTAAATTTACCGCTGGCAATTTGTTGCTGCAATTTAGTTACTACCTCATCGCATAAGCCGCTTCTTTTTACAATACTTTCCATAGTCGTCAGGTCATCTGATGAGTGAAGGTAGAAGAATAGCAGGATGTGAAAAAATGTTTTTGGAGCAATAACAAATCGTTACAA